>CACYEW010000098.1 GCA_902773455.1 uncultured Ruminococcus sp. | reverse complement strand
CTTCGGAGCTAATTGGGAACGATAGGCGACTTTGCTTCATTAACGAGCAAAGCGAGTGTCTTCATTAGTGAGCGAAGCGAACGACTTCATCAGTCGGCAAATCCGACGTCTTCATTGATTCCGGTTCTCTTGATTTAGTCACAATTATGTGTTATCATATTTTCGAGGGCGACAAAATGCGTAACGATGAATTACCGAATCGGTAAACGGACTTTCAGATCGCCAAACCGGGTTTTGCGAGGATATTATGACCGTAAGAAGATTTTTGCCTAAGGATTCAAAGGAAGTATCGGATCTGATCATAAAAACGCTCAGAGAAGTCAGCATCAAAGACTACTCGGCGGAATATATCGAAAATCTCATTCAAAGAATGCAGCCGGAGAATATACTGAAGCGGGCGGAACATACTCATTTTTACGTCGTTTGCGCCGTGGACAGAATCGTCGGCTGCGGAGCCATAGGTCCTTTTTGGGGCAAAACGGACGAAAGCAGTTTTTTCACTGTCTTCGTTTTGCCGGATCATCAAGGGCGCGGGATCGGAAGAAAGATAATCGAGACTTTGGAAAAAGACGAATACTATCTGCGCGCAAAAAGGATCGAGATCCCCGCCTCGATAACCGCAGTTCCCTTCTATATCAAAATGGGATATACGTACAAAAACGGGATCGACATACCGGACGGGGAAGGTCTTTTGCGTTTGGAAAAGTTCAGATGAATTTACCGTTGAATTCAAGACCCGATGCGAAAGCACCGGGTCTAAATCATACGTTTACCGCCGCGGCAGGTCAGATCTCTTCTTCGTTACAGATCCAGACGCCGCCCTGCGTTTTTATTTTTATCTCACGGTCGGCGGTATCGCTTGAGTATTCGACGGACGTTATCGGGCAGCCGCGGTCTGACGGGTACAGTACCGTGACGATCCTGACGTCCGTACCGTACGCCGCAAAGTCCACGCACGGCGCCGGCACGTTCGGCGTGCGCCAGCCGACGAAAGGCTGCTCCGAGCCGCGCCTTATGACGCAGTTTTCGCCCGATAAAAGAGTCAGAGTGACGCCGTCTCCGTAATCAGCCGTGATACGGCTGCCTTTTAACAGTTTGCCCGAATAGTCCGGCCGCTCGTGCGACGTTTGCAGAGCGCCGCCGCAGGAGCCGACGCTCACGGGCACGTCTTCAAGCTGCCAGTGAGCCTCGTACAGATGCGGTTTGCCGTCGGCTGCGAAGAGCCGGTCGATAACCATATAGAACGTGCCGAGGTCAGTCGGCGCGCTTTTTATTTTGATCACCATACGTTCGTGTTTTACGTCCGTATATTCCGGTCCGAAGCCTTCGTCATAAATTCCGCGGAGCACGTCCGCGTTCTTTCCGAGCCTGACCGAAAGATCCGAAACTTTTGTCAGATCGCCGTCGTGCCAGCGGTATCTGCCGCGGCGGTTCTGTCCGAGCCCGTCGACCAGCACCGTATTGTGCGAATACGCCGACAGCACGTATGCGCGCATCCGCGACGTGTCGTAGGCGTAATTTCCCGTATCGCGCAAGAGGTCTTTGCCGAAGGCGTATAAGAGCACGTTCAGCTTGTCCTCGTGCTGATGCCCGAGCCCGAAAGGTCCGCCGTCGAACAAAAGCCACTGACTGTCCGCCTCCCAGCTGTCGCGCAGGACCGCGATCCCGCTGTACGGCATCACCGTATCCTTTTCCGCAGGCGGCTGACCTTCTGCTCGCCGCGAGACGAAATATCTGAAATCATCCCGTCCGGGGCACAGTAAAAGCGCCGGAGCGAGCGCTTTCGCCACGTTTTGGCGGCTGCCGTCGTTCAGATCCGGCGTATGCAGACCCGGATCGGCGAGTTTTTCATACAGTTCGTACGCTTTCACAAGTCCGCGCGTCAGTTCTTCAGGCACAGGCTCGCCCATCGCCCGCGTGATCGCGGCGACGGCGCTCACGTTGTGTATCACAACGCCGTGATAGTTGGTCGAGAGCTCGACCTGAAAGCCGTCCGGATACAGTTGTTTTTCAGTTTCGCCGACCGTTTTTTCAAGAGCGTACCGCTTCCATTCGGCGGCGTCGGAAAGCCACGGATAAAGCAGCCCCGTGTGATACAGCCCGGACATCTCCATAAACAGCCAGTTGCCGACAGGCCTGTGATAATGTCTTAACCGCCAGGCGTTCTCCCAAAGCGACGCGAAAAACTCGCAGATATCGTGATCCGTAAACGCTTCCGAGCGGTAAAACGCGTGCAGCGCATAGTGCCAGTTGACGGTCAGACGGATGCCGATCTCTATAGTGCGCCACGACAGCGTATGGTAACCGGGGACGTCTTTTTCGCATTGACATTGCTCGCGCCACGACCGGAAAAGGCGTATGAACAGCTCCGCGACGCGTTCGTCTCCCGTTTCGCGGTACAGCCGGCCGAGCGCACGGAATTCGAAGTGGCGGTTCAGCTGCCAGGTCCATTCCGCGTATTTGTTAGGCGTAGGATTAGCCTCCCAGCGTATGCCGTCTTCGCCGAAGTCGTGCATATAGCCGCACGACATTATCTCTCCCCTGCAAAGGCGCTCGAATATCTGCCGGTCCGTCTCGCCGGGGAGCGCCCACGCGTTTTCGGGAGGATTGAACCCGGTACTGAAATATTTGTCCGGCTGAAGATTCCGGCGGACGAATACGGCGTATTCGTGTTCGGCGGCGGCGAGATCTCCTTCGTCGAGCAGATGCGGGATGCGGTCAAGGCCTTCGCGCGAGACGTCGATCTTTTCGCGCAGGAATTCTTCGGTCGATATATGCAAAAGTTCGCTCATAAACAGTTCCTTTCGGTATGCGTACTGATTAAAAGTATTGAATCCGTTGACAATTTCCTAAAAATATGCTATAATAGTTAAAATAATATTATGATGCGGACGGCAAAGGAGGCTTTTGCGATGACGGCGGATGAATTATGGGAAAGATCCGGTCTTACCGGGAAATATGAGGCATGGTCTTTCGGGGAAGCTCCGGACAAGCTTGCGGATCTTGTCGTCCGTGGTATAAAAACCGCTACCTGCTCGGCATATGATCTGTACCTGATAAACGGCAAACCGCTTCCGAAGGCGGGAGATTACAGTATAATCCTGAACTCGAAAAACGAAGCGGTATGCATAATCAAAACGCTCAGAGTTTACGTGACAAAATTCGACGGCGTTTCGGAAGAGCAGGCGTTCAAAGAGGGGGAAGGCGACAGGTCTTTGGAATACTGGCGCAGGATCCACGAAAATTTTCTGAAAAATGAACTTGCTCCGGTCAATATACCGTTCGGCGGCGATACGAAAGTGGTTTGCGAGGAATTTGAAACGGTATACAAATAATATAGATTTTACTGTCAGATCCGACCGTTCACCGTACAAACGTCGGGCTTGAATCTGTTGATATCCGAATACCGGCTGATAAAAGGATCGGATCCTTTCATCAGCCGGTACGTATTTTATTTCGGATTACAAAGCGGCGCGCAAATAAGGGATCACATCAGTTCTCTGAACATTCTTTCGAAATCCGAAATTTCAGCGTGACGCGGGTTGCCCGGCGCGCAGGCGTCGGCGGCTGCCGAAGCGCAGAGGAAGGGGAGATCCTCTTCTTTCAGCTTTTCGAGCTTCGTCGGGATACCGACGTCTACGGAAAGCTGACGTACCGCGTCGATCGCGGCTTTGCGGTATTCCCGCTCGGTCATTTCGGAGGTATCGATCCCGAAAGCTTCCGCGACGTTTTTGAACTTTTCGCCGGTATATTCCTTATTGAAATCCATAACGATCGGGAGCATCATCGCGCAGGCGACTCCGTGAGGCGTATCGTAGACCGCGCCGAGGGTGTGCGCCATGGAATGAGCGATACCGAGTCCGACGTTGGAATACGCCATGGCGGTGACGTACTGGGCGAGCGCCATGCCTTCGCGCCCGTCGGGATCGTTGGCTACGGCTTTTCTGAGATTCTTCGCGATAAGGCGGATCGCTTCGAGGTTGAGCACGTCGGAAAGCTCCCACGCGGCTCCGGTCGTATAGCCTTCAATAGCGTGCGTCAGAGCGTCCATACCGGTCGAGGCTGTGAGACCTTTGGGCATGGTAGACATCATATCGGGGTCGACTACGGCGATATCAGGGATATCGTTGGGGTCGACGCAGACGAATTTACGCTTGCGTTCGACGTCGGTGATGACGTAGTTGATGGTTGATTCAGCGCCGGTACCGCCGGTGGTCGGCACGGCGATCGTGAACACCGTGCGGTTCTTCGTAGGCGCAACGCCTTCGAGCGAGCGGACGTCGGCGTATTCGGGGTTGTTTACGATGATGCCGATGCCTTTTCCGGTATCCATAGAGGAACCGCCACCGATCGTGATCATGCAATCGGCGCCTGACGCCTTGTAAGCTTCAACGCCGTTTTTGACGTTTTCGATCGTGGGGTTGGGTTTGATGTCGGAATAGATCACAAAGTCTATGCCGTTCTCCTTCAAAAGATCGGTGACCTTTTGCGTAACGCCGAATTTAATCAGATCCGGGTCGGACGCGACGAACGCTTTTTTGAATCCGCGCGATTTGAGAAGATCAGGGATCTGTTTGATCGCACCGTGTCCGTGATAGGAAATGCCGTTTAATACGAAACGATTGACTGCCATTGCTTTTTTCTCCTTTATCATTTCGAGCTTTTTTGCTCAGTAATTTCATTATACATTTCCGGAGCGGTTTTGTCAAGTCTTTTTCCGTCGAAGAAGGCGATTCCGGCGCCGTTTTGCCGCAAATATACGTTTCTGATTTAATTTTTAACGCCGTTACCGTTATGCCGCTGATCTCAAACGCGAAAATGAGCCTTCCGCTATTGACAATCGCAGTTTTATTAAGTATAATATGATCATAAGGCGGTCTTCCGGCAAAAGCCGTCGGAATACAATTCGGGGAGAATCGACAATGAAACGAGTTTACGTAAACAAAGCGTTATGCCTGCTTTTAAGCATTATGATCACACTGAGCGCGGTCCCGCTTTTTGCGCTGGATGCGGCGGCGGACGAACCGACCGTATCATATCTTGAAGCCGGCAGCTGGGAAGATCTTGAGGAGTATTTCTCTCTTGTTGACGGCGCGTACTGCTACAATCACGGTCACGTCGTGATCAAGCTGACGGCGGACCTTAACGACGACTCCGTACACTGTCCGGGCGACGCCACGTATATGCGGCGCTTCCGGGTAGGGGTCGGAGCGAAGGTCACGCTCGATTTCAACGGACACACGATCAGCTGCAACGACACGGCGTCCTGGGCGAATACCGACGCGAATCTTCAGGATTTTCTGCTCTTCGACCTCGTAGGCGGCGCTGAACTGACCTTTGACGACTCGGTCGGCGGGGGCGGCGTTTATATGTATTCAAAACGCGCGATCGATTCCTGTATCGCGGCTCTGAGAGTTGTCAGCTACTTTATCCACGACGTGCCGTATACCGACTCCAGCGTCTTCTTCAACGGCGGCACGTACACGCTCGACGCTGAGTGCATCCGTTTCGGTTTGGGAACGAACGACGAGAACAACTGCTGGAAATGCTACCGCGGCACGGTCATTGCCGACTGTGTGAACGTCGAGGTAAACGGCGGCAGATACGAAGCGATCAGCCGAGGTCTCGTATCGGGCGGCACGGACTGGTGCGCCCGCGAGCTGACGGCGTTCGGCACGACGATCAGCAGCGTCAACGACATTTACGTACCGTATAAATACGCTCTTGACAACGGGATCGAGGATCCGCGCGTGCAGTGCCACACGGTCATAAACGGCGGATATTTCATTTCCGACGGCTACGCGGTACACAACTTTGACAACAACTATTTCAACCTTTATTACGATCTGCCGCACCGTCTGGACAGCTACTACTACGTGAACTATCCGCAGATCAACGGCGGCCGGTTTGAAGGCGGTATCGACTACACCGGTCTGACCTTCACGTACAGCGACGGCAACGAGGAGCTGAACGTACGTCCGGCGGATCAGATAGTCAAGGGCGACATGATCGCCGGCGTGAAGAAGAACGGCGATAAATTCGATAACGTCGGGGGTTTGACGTGGAGAGATCTGCACGGGCTGAGAAGTCTGACCGTTATAAGCAGCGACTCGCTTGAGTTTTCATCCGAGCCAGGGATCCCCGGAAACGCCTCGTATCTCGACCGCAACAGCAAACAGAAAGATACGTTCCGGGTTTTATATACTAAACCCGACTGGTTTTCCGACGCGGGCATCAATACTCAGCCGAGTATCGCTTATAAACTTCTGAATATCGATGACGAATATACGCGTAAGGCCAGAAGAAGCCTTGAAATATCCTATTCAAGCTACGCGGGAACGTACCTTTCGGTACAGTGCGAATTAAATATTTACGTAGGTATGGGCGGAGATATTTTCCTGCTTGCCGATCCGTATACCGTGCGTATAGTGAACGGCTATTCAATAGACAGTACGATAAGACATTGCTCCGTAGTATCCTTAAGCGGTGAAATGTGCGTTACGGAGGGCGAGGATTTCAATTTCAGGATCACGCCGGACGACGGATACGAGATCGTCGATCCTTCCCTGTTCGAGGTTTATTCGGACGAAGAACGGCTGTATCCGTCTTCTTCGGGCGTTTATACGGTCAAAAACGTACGGAACAACATACTGCTTACGTCACGCGGAAACGAACCGAGAGGGATTGCCTCCGTCGTCGTTATTCCGGGTGCGGGAAGCGGCAGTGCGAAAACGTATCCTCTGCATACCGGCGATACGTTCACGCTCAAAACTCCCGAAAGCTACGGCTTCTCCGCTCCGTCTGGCGCCGTTTTCAAATACTGGAAAGTCGGAAACAGCAGTAAGCAGTATAATCCGGGCGACACCTTCGAGATCACG
>CACYEW010000097.1 GCA_902773455.1 uncultured Ruminococcus sp. | reverse complement strand
CGAACTCTGGGACAGACTTTTGAACGCGATCGAAGGTCATGTCATAACCTACGACTGGATCAAAGGTCACGCCGGTCACGAATATAACGAAAGATGCGATAAAAAAGCCAAAGAAGAGGCGGAAAAATTCACAGGCGAAGGAGATCCGAAATGAAGCTTTTCAAAAGATTTTTCGAAAGAAAATATCCGAAAAACAAGATCGAAACCGAGAAAGATCCGATAGACGTTTACGCGGGTCCCGAACCCGATGAACCGGACGAGCCCGTCAAAGCGGCTCCGCGCGATTTGAAGAGAAATATAAAAAAGCCGGGATTCAAGAGCGTTTACGCCGGTCCCGGACGAATGAAAAAGAATCAGAGGCAGATCTTTGAAGCCGTTTACGCAGGTCCAGATCAGATGGACGGACGTCCGGAGAGGCCGATAAAACTCGTTTACGCCGCTCCTGAAAAGACCGGAAACGACGACGTAAAGCCTCTCGTCATGTGCGGTCAGTGCGGAGAGGATAACGATATTGACGCCGAAGTCTGCAAAAGATGCGGAGCAACGCTGAAATGATAAAGAAAAAATGTCCGTACCGCTTAAGAAGCGCCGTATGGGAGATAACGCTCGCCTGCTGTTTCCGCTGCGCTTACTGCGGTTCGTGCGGAGGCGCGGCGCGCGATAACGAGCTTTCAACCGAAGAGTGTATCGACGCCGCAAATCAGCTTGCCGATCTCGGGTGCAGGCGCGTATCCATGATAGGCGGCGAGGTCTTTATGCGCCCCGACTGGGAGACCGTTGTACGCGCTCTTACCGGGCGCGGCGTAAAGGTCTGCATAATAACGAACGGCTTCACGCTTACCGATAAAATAATTACGGCGCTCAAATCGTGCGGTATCGAATCGGTCGCCGTGTCGATAGACGGTCCCGAGCCGGTACACGACGCGTTCAGGCAAAAAGGCAGTTACAAACGCGCCGTCACCGCGCTCCAGACTCTGCTCGACAACGGTATACCCGCATCGGTCATAAGCGCTCTGAGAGCGGACAATTATAAGACCCTGCCCGAATTTTACGAAACGCTCAAAAGCTGCGGCATTTTCGCCTGGCAGCTTCAGGCGTGTTCGCCTATGGGCAACGCGAAAAAGAACGGTCTCGACGTTAAAATAGACGCGGATCAGGTAATAAAATTCGTCGAGAGCGTACTTCCGACGGCGCCGTTTGCGGTCGGTATCGCCGACAATATCGGATATTTTACCGAAAGCGAGCCGTATCTGCGCGGCAGAGCCGGCGCTTACTTCGACGGGTGCTCGGCGGGTCTTACCTCGATAGGCATCGACAGCGTCGGCAACGTCAGAGGGTGCGAATCCATGTACGACGAACGGTTCATCGAGGGGAATTTGAGGCAGCGTTCCCTGCGGGAAATCTGGGAAGACGAAGATTCGTTTGCGTATAACAGAAAATTCAAGCCGTCGATGCTCACGGGCAGGTGCGCCGGCTGTGAATACGGCGATATCTGCGCCGGCGGATGCAGGTCTTACAACTATTTTACGAACAACGGAAAACTCTATGAAAACGTGCTTTGCGCGAAAACGAAAGGATAAAGATATGAAAAAGATCGGCGTTGGAATAATAGGACTCGGAGCCCGCGGCTATTATATGGTCGAGCAGCTCTGCGGGATGGACAATTACGAGATACTTGCGGTATGCGATACTTATGAAGACAGGACGGACGCCGCGGCGCAGCTCGTAAAAAAACTCACGGGTAAAACGGTAATGTGTTTTACCGACCATCACGGCGTTTTCTCCGTGCCGGGACTCGACGCGGTACTGATAGTGACCGGATGGGAAAGTCATTTTCCGATAGCGCTCGAGGCTCTTAAGCTCGGCATACCGGTCGGCTGCGAGGTCGGCGGCGCGTACTCGGTCGAAGACTGCTTCGAGCTTGTAAAAGTTCAGAGAGAAACAAAGACTCCGTTCATGCTCCTCGAAAACTGCTGTTACGGCAGATACGAGATGCTCGTGATGAACATGGTGAAGCTCGGACTTTTCGGCGAGGTGATAAGCTGCGAGGGCGGCTACCGCCACGATCTGCGCACCGAGGTGCTTTTCGGAGCCGAGAACCGCCATTACCGGCTCGAAAACTACAAACACAGAAACTGCGAAAACTATCCGACGCACGATCTCGGACCGATAGCGCAGATACTCGATATCAACCGCTCGAACAGATTCGTTTCCCTGCACTCGTTTGCAACGAAGGCGGCGGGACTGAACGATTACGCCGTGCTTCACGAAGACGTTAACCGCGATTTCGTGAATTATCCGTTTTCACAGGGCGACGTCGTAAAAACCGTCATAAAATGCTCGCAGGGACAGCTCGTCACGCTCACGCTCGACACGACTCTGCCCCGCCCGTACAGCCGCGGCTTCGTCGTTCAAGGCACGCGCGGTATGTACTGCGAGGACGGAAATTACGTCTATCTCGATACCGATTTCACGGTATACGATCACTTCGACTGGATAAAGCACTACAACAACGCGGAAGAGTATCTGAAAAAATACGAGCATCCCGTCTGGGAGAAATTCCTGCATGACGGCGTGCGCGGCGGTCACGGCGGCATGGATTATCTCGTCTATAACGAATTCGCAGAATGCCTGATCGAAGGCAGACCTTTCCCGATCACGGTCGAGGACGCCGCCGCGTGGATGGCTGTCACTCCCCTCTCCGCTCAATCGATCAAAGAAGACAGGACCGTCGAATTCCCCGATTTTTGCAAATAAAAAACGTCCGGCTGACCTTTCGTTTTCAATGAATAAACCGTCCTTTTCGCGTCGATAATGATCAAAAAAGAAAAGGAAGTGAAATTCATGAAAATGAAAGGTCTCGTTATTTTTACGTCTCTCGTTTTACTTACGGCGATATTGAGCGGCGCGGCGCCGGTCAACGGCGAGGTGGGGTTATACGACAAGATAATCCGCCTGCACGTCATCGCAAATTCAGACAGCGAGGAAGATCAGGCGCTGAAGCTCAAGGTACGCGACGCGGCGCTTGAATGTATGGACGGATTCATCTCCGCCGACGCGAGCTTCGAGCAGTCGAAGCAGATACTCGAATGCAACGAAAAAACGCTTCTGGACGCCTGTAAAGAAGTCGTTTCAAAAGCCGGTCGCGACTATGATATCTGTATCGTTTACGGCGTCGAAACGTACCCCGAAAAACGCTACGAAGACGTGACTTTGCCGGCGGGCGACTATTATTCCGTAAGAATAGTCATAGGAGAGGGCGGGGGTCAAAACTGGTGGTGCGTGCTTTTCCCTCCTCTTTGCATCGGTGCGGCAAAGGATCACAGGGAGAAACTCGTCTCCGCGGGGCTCACTAAGGATGAGATCGACGTTATCAGCGATTCCGAATCGGGAAAATATGTCATAAAATTCAAAATTTTGGAATTTCTTCGCGAGACATTTCGGAGAAAATGATAAAATCTTTTTAATTTATTGTAAACCGTATTGCATTCGACGAAATATGTGATAAAATAACATATATTAAATCAAAAAATACGGGTGATATATCATGACTAAATTCAGACGTATAGGCGTACTTACTTCCGGCGGCGACGCCCCCGGTATGAACGCGGCTGTCCGCGCGGTAACGCGCGCGGCGCTTGCGCGCGGCGTAGAGGTTATGGGCATTTATAACGGCTACGACGGACTTATGTATGACGATATGAAGCTGTTCCATATGCGCGACGTTTCGAACATCATTTCGCGCGGCGGCACGGTGCTTTATTCGGCGCGCGCGGTCGAATTCAAGACCGAAGAGGGTATGGCGAAAGCCATAGCCGTATGCAAAAAGAATCAGATCGACGGCATCGTCGCCATAGGCGGCGACGGCACGTTCCGCGGCGCCACCGATCTTTCGATACGCGGCATACCGTGCATCGGCATCCCCGGCACGATAGACAACGATATTTCGTCGACCGACTACACGATAGGCTTCGATACCGCAATGAATACGGTTCTCGAGCTGATCGACAAGCTCCGCGACACCTGCGAATCGCACGCGCGCTGCAACGTCGTTGAAGTTATGGGACGCGCCGCGGGCGATATAGCCCTGCAGACCGGTCTTGCCACCGGCGCGATAGCGATAGCGGTCCGCGAGATACCTTTTGACGAAGAAGACGCGTTAGAGAGAATGATCAAAGCGAGAAAGAACGGCAAACGCAACTTCATCGTGATAGTCGCCGAAGGCAAAGAGAACTTTGCCGAAGGCTTTGCAAAACGCATTGAAGAAAAAACGGGTATCGAAACGCGTTTCACGCGCTTCGGTCACGTACAGCGCGGCGGCTGTCCGACGCTGAAAGACAGAGCCACGGCTTCTCTGATGGGCAAATTCGCCGTTGACGAGCTTCTTGCCGGCAAGAGCAACCTTGTCGTATGCGAGAGAAACGGCTCGATAGTATCGATGGACATCGGCTTTGCTCTGACCGTCGACAAGCTTTTCAAAGGAAACCTTTCCGAAGAGCAGATCGCAAAGATCCCTCCGGAGGAATTCGCAAAGATGAAAGCGATATGCGACGAACGCGCCGCACGCAAGATGCTCATTTACGAGACCGCAAAAGAAATAGGCAACTGAAAACGGAAGGGAGCTGACATAATCGGCAGCTCCCCCGATTTTATATTATCCGATGAAAAAACCGAGACTTGACTGCATAGTATCACTTATAAGAGACGGCGTGAGGATAGCCGACGTGGGCTGCGATCACGCCTACATAACGACCGAGGCGCTGACGCTCGGCAAAGCGACGTTTTCGGTCGCTTCCGACATCAGACCGGGACCGTTATCAAAAGCGCGCGACAATATAGAAGCGGCGGGACTTTCCGGTAAAGCAAAACTGCTTCTCGCCGACGGGCTCGACGGGATCGGGGAATACGCGCCCGACGATATAATAATTGCCGGTATGGGCGGTGAGCTGATCGCTGATATAATCGACCGCGCGCCGTTTTTGCAAAATGAAAAGATCCATCTGATATTACAGCCGATGACGTCGCAGGATAAGCTTCGCGCATATCTCTGCTCGTCGGGGTACCGGATCGATACCGAGGCGGTGCCGGCTGAACGCACGCATTTGTATCAGGTGATATCGGCGTATTACACGGGCAGACCGTTTGCCCTTACCGCGGCTGAGCTTGCCGTGGGGCAGGTATCGGTGAAGCCGGAAGAATACCGGGACAATTTCCGGGCGCTGATAAAACATACGGCGGCTAAATTCGAAAAAATAGCGGGGTCCAAAACGTCGGATAATGCAAAAGAACTCGAACTTGTGAAAGAACTGAACGAAATGCTTAAGGAGACGTACGATGAAAACGGCTGAACTTTACGGTAAGATATGTGAGATCATCCCGGAAGAGCTGTGCTGCAGCTGGGATAACGACGGACTGTCCGTTCTGCCGTCGAAAGATCACGAGAGCAGACGGATACTTTTCGCGCTCGATCCGACGCTTTCCTGCATAGAATACGCAAAAGATAACGGATTCGATACGGTAATAACGCATCATCCGCTCCTCTTCCGTCCTCTCGGCGAGCTGAACGGCTCGGGCGCCGTTTCGCGCCGCGCGCTGAAGCTGATCTCTTACGGGATCGCTCACATGAGCTTTCACACGAGATTCGACAGCTATGAAGGCGGCACCAATTCAGTTATCTGCGAACTGTTCGGTATAAAAGACGCGGTGAGATTCGGTCCTT
>CACYEW010000096.1 GCA_902773455.1 uncultured Ruminococcus sp. | reverse complement strand
TTCGGTCAGAGCCTCCGTCGGTTCCTCCTTCGGTCCGGTCGTCGCCGGAGTCAGATCGGCAACCGTTTTTTCGGCTTTCGTTAATCTGTCGATATTCGGAATGAGCGCTTTCTGCTCTTCGTCGAGAGCGTCGTAAAGCTCTCTTGCGTGTTTTACTTTTTCGGAGGCGTCTTTAAGATTTTTTTTCGTGATCTTTACCGGTATCACGTTGACGGCGAGCATCGCCGCGTACGTTTTTCCGGTCTTCAGCACTACGTTGTCGACGCACATATCAGCTACGCGCGTAGACCATCCGACGATCGAGCCGTCGCATTGAAGCAGCGGATCGGTATAGACCGCGAGTTCTTTGCCGTCCTTATCGTAAAGGACCGCCTTTCCGAAGCATTTGTCGGCAGCCTGATGTCTTGCGTATTTTTTGCCGGGCTCGGACATGACCACGGAGCATAAAAGCTCGCCGCCGCAGTAAATCTCTATCTTTTCCGTATCGTCCTTTATTTTCAGATTGTACGGATACGACGTCACTCCGTCCGGCAGGGCGAAGACTTTGATATTGTTTTTCACGAAATTCGTCTGTTCGGAGTTTTCGTCGTACGTTTTTACGTTGACCGCGACGCCGTCCTTATGAGGATTGACGTATATGCCTGATAAGGAGGTCGAAGTGTCGGGATTACCGTCGCCCTCGTAATACGCCGCGTCCGTTTTCGGGGCTCTGATCAGCACGCCGGACTGCACGTTTCCCTGAGCCTCGAATACGTCGAGCGAAAATTCGTAAGCGCCGGTTATCGGCGCGCCGACGTAGATCTGCGTGAAAACGTGCGAGCGAAGATAAAGATTGCCGTCCGGCGATTCGGAAACGGCGATCAGACCGTCGCCGATCGAGTTGTAGTCGCAGACGAACACGTTCGTCATCGACGTAGAGTTGACGTCCACTCCGCTTTCGTAGCTTTCAAAATTCTCTTCGAAGATCACCTCGGGCTCTTCTCCGCCCGCCGCCTGCGCGGCGCCGGGAAAGCATAAGACGGCGATCATAGCCGAAAGTAAGGCGGCTGTAAACCTTTTCATACGGGATTCTCCTTTGAAACAGCGTTACTCACGCGTTATTTACAAATTTATGATAGCATATAGTTGTTAAGGATTCTAGTATAATTTATTACAAACTTTCCCGTTTTGGTTTTATTTCAAAAACACTTTCTTTTTTGTACGATCCGTTTTGCGCCGTCATATCTGTTTTCAAAATGTTTTCAATTTATGTAAAGCATTATTATATAATCTCTTGTATAATTATGATGTTATAGAATCACTTTCAATACGGATAAAGGATCATGAACGAATTTCTCGAGGTTTTGCTTGACGCCGTTATCGACACGCTGAAGCTCGTGCCGTTTCTTTTCGCGGCGTATTTACTGCTTGAATATATCGAACACAGATCGTCGAAAAAGCTCTCCGATTTTCTGACGAACAGCAAATTCGGCGTACCGGGCGGAGCCGTTCTCGGCTGTATACCGCAATGCGGCATGAGCGTGGCGGCGTCGCATATTTTCGCGTCCGGCGCGATCGGCGGCGGAACGCTCGTCGCCGTCTTTCTGTCCACGTCGGACGAGGCCGTACCGGTGCTTCTGGCGAATATCAAAAGCGTCGGTATCATAATTCCCCTCATACTTCTGAAGGTCGCTTTCGCCGTTATCGCGGGATATATTTTCGATCTCATTTTCCGCAAAGTCCGTTTCAAGGGCGGTCATAAGGGCGATCACGACTGCGACAGATGCGAAGAGATACACGAGGCGCACGATCACAAATGCGGCGAAAAATGCGAATCGAACATTTTCGTCTCCGCTCTGAAGCGTTCTCTCTCCGTCATAGGCTTCATTTTCGCCGTAACTCTCGTCATGAGCGTCGCGGTGTGGCTTATCGGCGAGGAAAACATAGCGGCATTCGCCGAGCAGAACAAATATCTGCAGCCGCTTTTCGCGGCGCTTGTCGGTCTTATACCGAACTGCGCCTCGTCGGTCATACTCACCGAGCTTCTCGTCTCCGGCACGATCACGTTCGGCGCGGCTTTCTCCGGCCTTTCCGTCGGCGCGGGCATAGGCTACGCGGCAATGTTCGCCGCGAACAAGCACCCGAAAGAAAATCTGCTGATAATCGCATACTGCTTCACCGCGAGCGTGCTCGCCGGTATGCTCATAACGGCGGCGGAGGCGCTCTTCTGATATGTTCGGATACGTCAAGCCCTACGCGCCGGAGCTGAAGGTCAGAGAAAACGAGCTTTATAACGCGGTCTACTGCGGTCTCTGCCGGTCAATGGGCAGGCTGACGGGCGCTTTGTCGAGGCTCGCGCTCTCTTACGATATCGCGTTTCTCGCGCTCGTGCTGAGCGCGTACGAAGGCGAAAGCTTCGACGTTGAGCAAAAACGCTGTTTCGTCCATCCGCTTAAAAAGAAGCCCGTCGCAAAAGACTGTGAAATATTGAGATACTGCTCCGCCGTTTCAGCCGAGCTCGCGTACAGAGATCTGCTCGATAAGATAAACGATTCAAAAGGTCTTCGCAGACTGTTTTTACGCGCCGCGTCGCCCGTTTTTGCCCGGGCAAGGCGCAAAGCAAAGAAAAAATACGATTTTGACGACGGATTCATCGACCGAACCCTCTCGGAGCTGTATAAGCTCGAAGAAGAACGGTCGCCGTCTCCCGATCGCGCCGCGGACGTTTTCGGCAGACTGCTCGGATATTTCTTTTCATACGGCGTTTCCGATGAAAACAAACCGAGCGCGGAGACGGTCGGCGTAAACGTCGGCAGATTCATATATCTCTGCGACGCCGCCGACGATATCGAAAAAGATGAAAAAAGCGGCGCGTACAATCCGCTTTTGCTGTACGAAGGCGAAAAAAGAGAAAAGCTTGACCGCGCGTTTTCCGCCATGTGCGTGTGGGCGGATACCGCGGCGGGTGAGGTGCTTCTCGAATGCAGGCCCTGCTCCGAGGCGGATATCGCGGTAAACGTGCTTAAACTCGGAATGCCGGATGCGGCGAAAAAAACTACCGACAAGAAAGGGAAAACCGATGGAAAGAGATCCGTATGAGGTGCTCGGCGTCAGGCGCGACGCGACCCCGGATGAAATAAAAAAAGCGTACAGATCGCTTGCAAAAAAATATCACCCCGATAATTTTACGGATCCTTCTCAGCGTGCGCGCGCCGAAGAGAAAATGAAGGAGATCAATCTGGCGTACGACCGCATACAGAAAGGCGATACGTCTTCGTCGTCCGGATTCAGCGGCTTCAAAAATCCGAGTACCGGAGGCAATGGCGTTTACGCGCAGATAAGACAGTATATCAACGCGGGTATGATAAACGAAGCGAACGATCTTCTTAACTCGGTACCGGGCGCGGAACGCGGAGCGGAATGGAACTTCCTCTACGCCTGCGTGCTTATAAAGCAGGGCTGGTATTACGAAGCGCTCGACGCCGCTTCGAAGGCTTATTCGCTCGATCCGTCAAACGAAGAATACAGGACCCTCTATGAACAGCTCAACGCGAGGGTGAACGCGTC
>CACYEW010000095.1 GCA_902773455.1 uncultured Ruminococcus sp. | reverse complement strand
TTTTATTTCGGCGCGGAACAGGAATTTTATCTGTTCGAGCTTGACGATAAGAATATGCCGACGAAGATCCCGTACGATAACGCCGGATATATGGATATAGCGCCCGAAGACAAGGGCGAAAACGTGCGGCGCGAGATATGTCTTACGCTCGAACAGATGGGGATCTTTCCGGAAAGCTCACATCACGAGGAAGGACCCGGGCAGAACGAAATAGATTTCAGATATACGGAAGCGCTTTCCGCCGCCGATAACGTGATGACGTTTCAGACGGTCGTCAAAACGACCGCGAGACGAAACGGACTTTACGCCGACTTTTCGGCGAAACCGCTTGATGATGAGCCGGGCAACGGTTTTCACGTCAATATTTCCGTAAAAAACTCCGCCGGCCTTGACAAACTGAACGAAATGATAGCCGGCATACTCGACAAAGCCGTTCCTATGACCGTTTTTCTCGATCCGACCGAAGACTCGTATAAACGCCTCGGTCAGATGAAAGCGCCGCGTTACGTTTCGTGGTCTGCCGAAAACAGGTCGCAGCTCATCCGCGTTCCCGCCGCTTCCGGCGAGTACCGCCGGGCGGAGCTCCGCTCGCCGGATCCGACCGCAAATCCGTATATCGCGCTTACGCTGATGATACGGGCGGGACTGTACGGTATCGAAAACGGTATTGTACTGCCGGCGCCGACCGATATAAATCTCTATAAAGCGGACGAAAAAACGCTCTCGCCGCTCAAAAAGCTTCCGCAAAGCCTTACGGCGGCAAAAGCCGCCGCTTTGTCGGACGAATTCATAAGAAAATACGTTCCCGAACGGATAATTGACATTTACTGCAAATAATACGAAAGACAAATAAACGGAGAGGAGGAGGAAATGAGCCTTAATAACCGCGTATACAGCGTGCTTGTCGTTTCGGCGTCTGAGAAATTCAATCAGGCGATACCGGAAGTTTTCGCATCCTCCGTTTATTTTCCCGTAAACTGCGTTTCCTCCGTCAGCACGGCGAAAAGAGCGCTGTCCGAAAGAGATTTTGATTTCGTGATAATAAATTCGCCCCTGCCCGACGATACGGGTGAGCTTTTCGCGGCTGATACCGCATCGTCGTACAACACGGCGGTACTGTTCATCACGAAAGCGGAGCAATACGCCTACATGTTCGACAGACTTGCCGAGCACGGCGTGTTCCTGATGCAGAAGCCCATGCCGAGACCGTCGTTCCGGCTCGCTTCCGAATGGCTTATAAGCGCGCGGGAAAGAATAAGAAAGACCGAAAAAAAGACGCTCTCCATAGAAGAGAAGATGAACGAGATACGCACGGTCAACCGCGCCAAATGGCTTCTCATAAGCGAGCTGAAAATGACCGAGCCGGAAGCTCACAGATATATCGAAAAGCAGGCGATGGACAGGTGCGTCCCGAAAAGCCTGGTAGCCGAAGAGATAATAAAGACGTACGGATGATTTTTGCCGAAAAACGCCGAAATAAGCGCTATGCCGCTTGACATCGTTTTATAATTGTGCTATAATCCGGTTATAAAACAATCGGAGGTACATTATGGCTGATAAAAAATCAAACGACGCCGCAAAGGAAGCGGCGAAAAGAGCGCTTGAAGCCGCCGCGGCTAAAAAAGCGGCGCCGAAGAAAAAGATCGAGCATACCTATACTCAGGTAGGTCAGCAGAGCGCCACGCAGGACGAGCTGCTTGCCGCCACGAGGCAGAACGCTTTGCCTTACCGCATCGTCGCGATCATCCTCTGGATACTCGGCATAGGCTGTGAAGTGATGGCGATACTGCTTTTCACTTTCAAGGTGCAGTTCAAATTCACGGCGGAAAATCCCGGCTGGATGATCTCGTGGATCGTATGCCTCGCGCTTGACCTTATACTCGTCATAATCGGTTCGCTTTTGTGGAAAAAGGGCAACCATCTCGACCCCGCGCCCAAAAAGAACAAAGTGAGATTCTGGCTGCAGAACAACCTCGGCGTCATCATTGCGATCGTCGCTTTCGTACCGTTTATAATCATCGCTCTCACCGATAAAAAAGCGGATAAGAAATCAAAGATCATAGCGACCGTCATCGCCGCCGTCGCTCTTCTCATCGGGGGACTTTTCGGCATCGACTGGAATCCCATATCTCAGGAAGAAATGCTTGAAAACGCGCATATCGAGACGGTATTCTGGACCGACAGCGGTACGGTCTATCACGCCTACGACGATTGCGGCCACCTGAGCAACACGGTAAATCTCAATACCGGCACGTCGGCTACCGCCAT
>CACYEW010000094.1 GCA_902773455.1 uncultured Ruminococcus sp. | reverse complement strand
ATCGTTGACGATATTGAACGTCATCTTCTCGATGCGGAAGAAAGCCTCCATATGCGCTATCGCTTTTTCTTTGCGGTTCGTCATAAAGTAGCGCACCGACTGCGTTTCCGATTCGAAGCGCGAGGTTGAGCCGCCGTCGCTCGGCCATCTTCTGAAATGAAGCGGCATAATATTCTTTATTGCGGCTTTCATTTCGTCGAGGATCGGGAGCGTTCTTTCCGTGTTGAACACGGTATCGGCGCACTCGTAGAAGCGGTCGATGAATTTCTGTCTGAACGTCTGATTGCGGAGCATTCTGTTGAATATCCTGCCGGCTACGGTATTGTCGTTTATCGCGTGGTTGAACATATTGGTGTCTATGTTCGTTGCAAGTCCGACGCCCATATCCATATCGCAGAATGCGAAACGCCATTTCGTATCGTGACCGTTTTGCGCGTTCTTGTTTCTCCACACCTTGATGTTGTTTCCGGGCCAGTCGGTATTGCACAAAAACATCGAGCCGACGAAGAAATCGACCATATTGTCGAGATCTATCCTGTCTTCAACGTATTTGAAATTTTCGTCTTTTGAAAGATCCGTGCGCTCTATATAAGATACGAGATCGTGGAACGGCTTTTCGTCGCCTTCTATGCCGTCGTTCAGAGCGTAAGGAGTATTCCAGCTGCCGGTTATCAGCGGCGAGACCGATTCGAGCATAACGTAATCTTCCTCCGGTATGCCGAAATGCGATTCGAAATACTTGCCGTCGTACCTTTCGCGGATGTTGTAAACGCCCCAGAACTCGCCGTCGATAAACATGAGCGCCGGTCTGTAAGCCATTGTCGGGCAGTCGAGAACGCTGCAGAGCCGCTGCATATATGCGTCGCGCAGATGCGTTACGCTCGAATCGTTGCCGGAGTTTCTGAAAAGCAGACGTTTGTATTCGGTCACGCCGTCTCTTGCGTCGCCCTTGAATATGTCGTATTTGAGCTTGGACGGGTTGCCGATATAATCGGGGTTCGCGCCTTCTTTGAAATAGGCTCTTATGGATTTTGCCGCGAAGCCGAGCGAACCGTTGCCGTTGAGCGCTATCTCGACGTAGGAGGCGGAAACGCGTTTGCCGTCGGTCTCAAACATTTCGAGAAACGCGGTGCGGCGCATTTTGGTCGAAAACGGATCCTGCATCTGCAGATTATACATACCGTTCTCTTTGCTTAAAAAGTCTTTCGGTTCGACCGAGAGCGCGATGACCGCCGTATTGTAATCCTTTAATTTATTCGTTACGAAATACGTATTCGTCACTACCTGCGTTTTCGTGCTTCCCTTCTTCGCGTACGCTTTTATCACGTGCGCTCCGAGCTGTTTGGATGTGCTCGGGTTGCTCACTCCGAGCAGCGTATTGCACTGTTTGGTGAGATATCCCCACGCCGTAAGCGACGTATCTTCAAGCTTTATCGCGCCGGTGTATTTCACTCCCGATTTCACGGGATCGCTGCCGTCGGTCGTATAATAGATCGTATAACCGGAAAGCGCTTTGAGCTTGAGATCGAAGCCTTTTTCGTATATGCCCGATTCGTGTGAAAACTCGACGAGGTTAGAGGTGGCGGTGAGAGTATTGTTGACATCGCCCTTCTGGCACATCGGCGAATGGTCGATTATCTCGTTTGCCGAACCGCTTTTATAGTTGAATATTTCGTATTTGCCGTTTTTGCCCGTTTTATACGCCGATTTGTTTTTAGATATGCCGACGGCGGCGTTTATATCGGACGAAGCCGACTGCGTACCGATGAAATAAGTATATATGTTCTTATCGGTATTCAACTTCGAATAAACGGGCGAATAACCGCTTTTCGCAACGGCTAAAACGATCTCTTTGTTACTTAAAACTATATTCCACGATTTGTCGTAATACGATATCCTGAGCTTTTCGGATACGGTATCGTATTCTTCTCCGTTTTCTCCGCGGGCTTCGGCGCACCTGATAAGGTAGCTCGAGGACGGCAGCATCGCAGTATCCGGCAGGGCGAGCTTCGTGAATTTCGAAGTCGCCTTATCGTAGCTGAACACGGAAAGACCGTTGAGATCGAGCTTCAGATCCGACGTATTGTAAAGCTCGATGAAGCCGTATCTTATCGGCGTGTCGTTGTTTTTGCCGGTTCCGTATACCTGACGGAACATCAAAGCCGAGGGGTCGGCTTTTTCTTCCGGCTTGGGCGGTTCCGTCACCGGTTCCGTCGGCGCTTCGGTCGGAGCTTCAGTAGGAGGCTCTGTCGGCGCTTCTGTCGGAGCTTCTGTCGGAGCCTCCGTGGGGGCTTCCGTTTGCGCTTCCGTCGGCGCCTCCGTCGGAGCTTCCGTATTTTCACCGGTCGCCGCGCCGGTGACCGGCCCGGTAACGGGCTCGTCCGTCACGGGTTCCGTTTCGAGCGTTACCGTGACCGTCGCAGACGGAGCGCCCGTCGCGGTATCGGCTCCCGTATCCGCTCCGCATCCCGTGAAAACGGGCAGAGCCAGGGCAAGAAACAGAATAAAGGCTGTCGTTTTTCTGAGTTTCATCCGATCCTCCTGTTGATCATCGGTCCGCCGGGCTGTAATCTTTTGCAGTGATGACGAACTCCGCGTTCGCGGTCGTGATAACGGTCTTGTTTTCCGTTATCAGCACCGCTTCAAAATCGTATTTTCCGTATAATTCATCAAGAAGCGAAGGGTTTACGAACAGCGCCGTTGAAAGCGCGTCCGATACGGTTCCGTCGTCGCTGATCACCGTACACGAGCGAACGCCGCTTTGCGACGGCATACCCGTTGCGGTATCGATTATATGATGGTACCGTTTTCCCCCGTATTCAAAATACCTTTCATAGTCGCCGGACGTCGATACGATACCGTGACGGATAACGGTATATCCTATCACGCCGTCGCCGTCGGGCGATCTTACTCCGATTTTATAACCGGAGCCGTCCGGCTTGTCTCCTATCACGGCGATACTGCCGCCGAACGACGCAAAGCCCGATGAAACGCCGAGGCTTTGCAGTTTTTTGACCGTAAGCTCCGCTATATATCCTTTCGCGACCGCGCCGAGGTCGAATTTCAGATCCTTCGGCTTATATACGGAGCCGTTTTCGGTTCTGACCTTTTCATACCCGCAGTTTTCTTTGCAGGCGTTTATCGACTCTGCGTCAGGCAAAGCGCCCTTTTCAGCCGCTTCATCCCAAAGTCCGGTCAGCGCGCCGGAGGTGATATCGAAAGCTCCCTTCGTATCTGCGGATATATCGAGAGATCTTTTTATCAATCCGTACAGAAGCTTTGACGGGGTCGATTCTTCTTTTTCGTTTTGCAGATAAAGCTCGGATTTCGTATCGGTTTTCGAAAAAACCTTCTCAAGCTCTTTTACGTATTCTTCCGCTCCGTCCGGCATTTCGCCGTACGTTTTGATCTCCACGACGGTATCGAGAGCAAAAAACGTTTTTTTCGCCGTTTTTTGACACGAACACAGAAGAAGGAACGAAATCACGATCAGTACCGTTATCGTTTTTTTCATATTTTTTTGAAGCGTCTTTCAATAAGTATAAGTACCGTGCCGGTGATGAAGCCCGTGAAAGCCGACGCGATAAGCAGTACGGGCAGATAAGAGACCGGCGCGAAAGACGACAGAACAAGGCATGCCGCGGCGGTCTGCCCGATATTGTGCATCGCGGCGCATCCGACCGAAATGCCGATGAACGAAAGCTTTTCGCTTACAGTATACTTCATTATCACCGCGAAAATTATCGAAAAAAGGGATCCGGTCAAAGAAAATATCAAGCCCGTGACCGAAAAAAATATCAGATTTACCGTCAGACATTTAATAAACGCCGTGATCGCGGCTTCAAAAACGCCGTATCTGAAAAGTAAAAACAGTATTATGATATTCGCAAAGCCGAGCTTTACGCCGGGCAAAGGTATCAGAGCCTGTATCGGTATGAGCGATTCGAGCGCGGATACGGTTATCGCAAGCGCGCACATTATCGCGCATACGGCGATCTTATTCGTTTTTTTACCCTGCGACATGATCGTACTCTCCGTCTTCCACGGTTATGACGACGCGCGCCGGCATACAGATTATGCTGCCTGTATGCGTATGCACGCAGATCTGATCGCGGCAGGTGCTTTTTTCAACGCTTACCCTGCCGTTTTCGATCAGCACGGTCAGCGATACTCCGTTTTCGGTAAGCTCTACTCTTCTGTTTTCACCGATCGGGTATTCGTAGACCGCGTTTTCGCAGGTTATCCTCACCGTATCCGCCTGTTTCGGCACGAATACGAGAGCGATGATCACCGCGGCTGCTATTACCGCCGCTATCGGTATCACGTCGGCTTTTTTCACTTGCTGCCACCTTTCGGATCGATTTTTTTCGGAGTTCTCGCAATACAGAAGCAGCTTACCGAAGCGGCGCCGTTGAGCTTGCATAAAGCGGCGCAGGTGACGGCCGTCGCGCCGGTAGTCACGATATCGTCTATAAGTATCACGTTCTTTCCTTTGAGTTCGTCTTTATAATTATCCGGTATGAAGTAGCTGTTGTAAGCGTTTTCTCCGCGGACCTTTTCCGGAAGATTTTTCTGTTCTTTACCGTTTTTGTTTTTTATTCCGTTATATACGCTTATACCGAGATCTTTTCCTATCGCGGCGGCGAGGAGCTCTGCCTGATCGTGGCCGTGTTTTTTCTTCGCCTTCACGCTTCTTTGCGGATACGCCACGACACAATCGCCGGAAAGGTCCGCTTTTCTGAATATCAGCATCTCGAGTTCCCTCGCGATAAAGCCGAAAAGCGCTTTGTTTTCGGAATCCTTGACGCCGAATATCAGCTTTTTCACGTTTTCGCTTTCGTAGTTTACAAGGCACCTGCACGAATCGAGCGTACGGCTTTTATTATATTGAAGACCGCATACGCAGTTTTCGGGTATCTGCCTGCAGCACGGACACGGAGACTCTTTTTCCTGCTCCCATACAGAGCGGCATTTTTCGCAGAAGCAGATATCTTCTTTCGTCGGCTCGAGAAGCTCGCCGCAGAATATACACCGCGGCGGGAATATGACGCGGAGTATATAATCGAAAACGCCCATTACCGGAAATCCTCAAGTCTCTGCCTGAGCGACGTATAGCGGAGAGCGTGGCGGTTGTTGTCGACCATATCGTTCACGGTCTGCGCGTCGCCGACCATTATTACCATTTTCTGCGCTCTCGTCACCGCCGTATAAAGCAGGTTTCTCGTGAGAAGGCGGGGGCTGAAGCGGAACGACGGGATTATCACGGTCTTATATTCGCTGCCCTGGCTTTTATGCACCGTGACGGCGTAAGCGTGTTCGAGCTCGTCGAGAAGCGAGAAATCGTATTCGGTGATGCGATCGTCGAAATCGATAGTAAGGCATTCCGCCGGGTTGTTTACTTTTATTATTTTTCCGATATCGCCGTTATATATCCCGACGCCCTGCGCGCCGTTCTTTTCCCACGTTATGTCGTAATTGTTTTTTATCTGCATGACTTTGTCGCCCTCTCTGAAGGTGACTCCGTGAGCTTTTTTCTCTTTTTTGTAAGGAGACGGCGGATTGAGAGCGCTCTGAAGCCTGATGTTCAGCGCTTCGACGCCGCAGCAGCTCATTCTCGTGGGAGTTATGACCTGAAGCGAATCGAGTATTTCGGGACCGAATTTTTTCGGCAGTCTCGTTTTGCAAAGCTGTACTATCGTCTCCGCGGTATCCTCTTCGCTCTGACGCTTCAAAAAGAAGAAGTCGTTCGATTTATTGTCGAGATCCGGATATTCACCGTTGTTGATCATATGGGCGTTAGTCACGATGCGGCTTTCTCTCGCCTGCCTGAATATCTCGGTCAGATGTACCGTGTTCACCGTGTCGGAGGCTATTATATCCGCCAGCACGTTGCCCGCCCCTACCGACGGGAGCTGATCGGCGTCGCCTATCAGTATGAGCTTCGCGCCCGGTTTTATCGCGTCGAGAAGCGCGTCCATAAGAAGGATATCTATCATCGACGCTTCGTCGATGATGATATAATCCTCGGTCAAAAGATTGTTTCTGTTTTTCGTAAACTGTTGTTTTTCGCCCGAGGTATACACGACCTCGAGAAGTCTGTGTATCGTCTTCGCCTCCTGCGAGGTCGCTTCCGACATGCGTTTGGCGGCTCTGCCGGTAGGCGCGGCGAGGGCGTATTTCAACCCGATACGCGCGACTATGCGCGTTACGGCGCGGATAACGGTGGTTTTACCGGTACCGGGACCGCCCGTCAGCACCATGATACCGCTGTTCACGGCCTGCTCTATCGCTTTTCTCTGCATCGGGGCGTATTTTATGTTTTCTTCAAGCTCCGCAATATCTATCGCGCGGCGGAGATTGCCTTCTTCGATAACTATGCTTTTGTCTTCGAGTGTGCGGAGCTTGGAGCAGACGTGCGTTTCGGCGTCGTGATACTTTTTAAGATACACGCATTTTCTGCCGTCCGTCTTTTCTCTTACGCAGGCGCCGGTCTTCGAAAGCGTTTCGAGCGCCTCCTCGACCTTGTGTTCGCCGACTCCGAGCATTGCGGCGGTCGCTTTTATAAGCTTGTCCTCCGGCAGATACGTGTGGCCGTTCTGATTGGCGTTATGGCTCAGAACGTAGAGGATTCCGGCGTAAAGACGTTCTTTACAGTCCGAAGCGAGACCTATCGCCGCCGCGGCTTTATCGGCGCCTTCAAACGATACGCCGATATCGTCCTCGCAGAGAACGTAAGGGTTGCTTCTTATTATCTCGACGGCGGAGCTTCCCCAACGCTTGAAAGCGCGTACGGAAACGGACGGCGAGAAGAAATCGCCGCAGAAAAGCATAACGCTCCTCAGACCGTTCTGTTCGCGGAAATCTTTGCCTATCTTTTCGGCGCGGGATTCCGAAATACCGCTGATCTCGGCAAGCCATTCGGGATTGTTCTCTATCACGTCGAACGTCTCGACGCCGAATTTACCGACTATCTTTCTCGCCATAGCAGGACCGATACCCTTGATCGAGCCGGACGAAAGATATTTGATTATCGTCGCCTCAGTCTTCGGCAGATGCTTTTCATACGATTCCGCCTTGAACTGTCTGCCGTATTTCGGACTGTTGACGTACTGACCGTAGACGGTTATCTGCTCGCCTTCGCCGATCATCGGCATTATTCCGAACACGGTCTCGGGCTCGCCCTGCTCCGTCTCTATCTCAACGACGGCGTAACCGTTTTCTTCGTTCTGATATACGACGCGCTCTACCGTACCGGTCAGAGTTTCGTGCTCTTTGTTATCGATCATTTGCCGGTTCTTTCTTTAAGTTTTTGTACGAGATCGAGTTTCTCCCACGGGACGTCTATGTCTTCCCTGCCCATATGGCCGTACGCGGCTGTTTGAGCGTAAATGGGTCTTCTCAGATCGAAGTTCTTTATTATAGCAGCCGGGCGCAGATCCACCGTTTCGGTACCGGCATTTCTGATTTTTTCAACGTCAACCGTCTCCGTTCCGAACGTGTTGATCATAACGGAGACCGGCCTTGCAACGCCTATCGCGTAAGCGATCTGTATCTCGCACTTGCGGCAAAGTCCCGCCGCGACGATGTTTTTCGCCACCCAGCGCGCCGCGTACGCCGAAGATCTGTCGACCTTAGTCGGGTCCTTACCCGAAAATGCGCCGCCGCCGTGGCTCGCGTAGCCGCCGTAGGTATCGACAATGATCTTTCTGCCGGTCAGACCCGAATCGCCGTTCGGCCCGCCTATTACGAATCTGCCGGTCGGATTGACGAAAATCTTCGTCTGCCCGTCCATAAGCTCCGCCGGGATAACGGCTTTTATGACGTGTTCGGTTATGTCGGCGCGTATCTGCTCGAGACTTGCGTTCTCGTCGTGCTGACTCGATACGACCACCGTGTCGACTCTCACGGGTCTGTCGTCTTCGTATTCGACCGTGACCTGAGTCTTTCCGTCGGGACGAAGATACGGCAGAGTTTTGTTTTTACGCACTTCGGTAAGTCTTTTTGCAAGCTTGTGCGCAAGCGATATCGGCATCGGCATAAGCTCCGGCGTTTCGTCGCAGGCAAAACCTATCATCATGCCCTGATCGCCGGCGCCGGTATCGAGGCCGTCGTCAAGATCGCCGTTCTTCGCTTCGAGAGCTTTATCGACTCCCATCGCGATATCGGGCGACTGCTCGTGTATGCAGCTTATGACGGCGCAGGTATCGCAGTCGAAGCCGTATTTCGCGCGGTCATAACCTATTTCTCTGACTTTTTCTCTCACTATGCTCTGTATATCGACGTAAGCGTTCGTCGTGATCTCGCCCATTACGAGCACGAGACCGGTGGTACAGCAGGTTTCGCAGGCGACTCGCGCCTCGGGATCGGCTTTGAGTATTGCGTCGAGAACGGAGTCCGAAATCTGGTCGCAGATCTTGTCGGGATGGCCTTCCGTAACCGATTCGGATGTGAATAATCTTTTCATAATATGCCTTCTTTCAGAACTTGGTATAAAAAATTCGCCCGATGAGGCGAATTCGTTTCGTTTCTCATCTCTCGGAATTGGCACCTTTCAACGCAGGTTGCCGTGGGATCAAAGGGCCGGTCCCTCCCCCACTCTCGATGGGTATTATATTAAAAATGATAAAAATCCGAGTACGCCTTCGCATATCAGCGTCACTATCACGCCGGCTATCAGCACGCCGCCGGTAATGGATATCAGAGCGTTTCTGAATTTCATACCGGTAAGAGCGGCTACGAGAGCGCCCGTCCACGCGCCGGTCATCGGGAGCGGTATCGCCACGAATATCATGAGTCCGAACACCTCGAACCTCTGTACCTTAGGCGTGTTTTTTTCGGCTTTGGATTCGAGCCAGAGACCGAGCTTGTTGAGTTTTTTCGTCGTCTTCATCCAGCCGATGAGCTTTTTGATGAAAAGAAGTATTATCGGCACCGGCAGGAGATTACCGATCACGCTGATGATATAACACCAGTACCACGGTATTCCGAACGCGGCTATGCCCACGGGTATCGCTCCGCGAAGCTCGACGACCGGGAGCATCGATATCAGGAACGTAACGATATATTTTACGAACTCCGGAGCCTGACCGAACGTATTCGCAAAAAATTCAGCTATCAATTTTCTTCCTCTTTTTTGTGATTTAAGATATTATACAATATATAAAACCGATTTTCAATACTTTCGGGGTCTTTTTTACAATACTTTTACATATTCGACGGTTTGCGCCCGAAGCCGTTAT
>CACYEW010000093.1 GCA_902773455.1 uncultured Ruminococcus sp. | reverse complement strand
TACGGTAGCGGTAAAGGTGCTTGAACGCGTAACGGTCGAGAGATCGTACGAATATCTGCTGAAACTCGGCATTACGAATCTCGTTGAATCGTATACGAACAAAAACGGCGTAACGATGTCCGACCTCAGCCTCGCCCCTCTGGCTCTCGGCGCGACCACGCTCGGTCTTACCGTGCGTGAAATGTCGAGCGCCTACACGACGTTTACAAACGGAGGCGTTCACAACAAAAGCAGAACGTATTATCAGGTCGTGGATTCCGCGGGCAACGTCGTTCTGAACAACAAGCCGGAATCTACCGAAGTGTTCAGAAGCGACACCTGTACCATAATGACCAAAATGATGCAAAACGTCGTTGCTAACTACGCAAAATATCTGACGATAGACAACTGGACCGCTGTCGCGGGCAAGACCGGTACCTCGATGTACGAGTACGACAGATGGTTCTGCGGTTTCACACCGTATTACGTCGGGGCGGTATGGTACGGCTTCGTTCAGCCGTCAGCACTGCATTCGTATACGGTCAACCCCGGTATGTTCATTTTCGATAAGATAATGACGGAGCTTCATCGACCCATGTACGAGGAGGCCGTTAAAAACGGCGGAGAGCTTGAACAGGAGTTTGAACAGTACGGCGATATAGTCGAATGTACGATCTGCAAGGATTCCGGTCAGCTTTACGATCCGAACGTTTGCGGTCACGATCCGCGCGGAGGCAGAGCGGAAGTCGGTTATTACGTCAACGGCACTCAGCCGAAGGAATACTGCACGCGTCACGTTCTGATAGATTTCTGCGCCGAAACGGAGCAGATAGCCGGTCCGAACTGCGAGAACATAATCCAGTACGCGCTCGTCCTCGAAACGGAAAGAGCGTTCCCGTTCCAGCTTGAAGTCACCGACGCTCAGTATACTTTCAGACCGCTCGGCGACGCGGCGCCCGATTACGCGCCTTTATCACAGTTCTATTCGAACACTCTGGAACCGAAAACGTACGTCGGCCGCGTCAGAAAAGTTGATAAGTATTTCAATTCTTACTGTTCAAAACACAATTCGCCGGATAATTCGACCGGTACGCCTTAATTTTGCTTAATATTACTTGACATTTTTAACATCTTGATGTATAATCATTAAAGAACTATCAGGAGGAACCGTTCCGATATGAAAATCAGAAACACTTTGATCACCGTTTTATCCGTCATACTGATCACCGTCACGGTATTTTCGTTTGCCGGATGCAACAAGAGAGGTATGCTTTACAGCGAGAAAAACGCATACGTTTCCGTATATATTTATACGAACCCCGCTGAAAACGCTAAACCGAAAATGAGTCTTGACAGGCTCCGTGTGGCTCCGGAAGACGAGGTGGCGACGCCTGAAACGAACGAAGACAATCTTTTGACGGATGAAGCGGCCCGTCAACTCTACCGTACAAAACCGACCGGTCTTTACGCGCTTGAGCTCACGATCGCCGAAAAAGACAAAAAACAGCCTGCTCCGACCGTGATCGTTTCTCAGTACGAGGGTACCGTGGAATATACGCTCGATACCGTTCTCGGCGTTTCCGCCGGCAAGAGCGCGACTTCCAACGATATGTACGAATGGCGTTTTTACATAAACGGTAAAGAAGCGGACCCTGTAAAAGACGAGATACATACTTACGACCTGCTTGAATTCAAGCTCAAAGAACAGACTTACCGTACCTTTACGGCGACGTTCAAAGCGATGAACGGTGCGAAACCGCTCTTCGAAGACAAGAAATTCTCTTACGTCGGCGAAAAATCCGAAATGACCATCGCGCATTTTCTGCAGGGCGAATATACGGATTATGAAAAGAAATTCATCGACATAGACAAAGAACTCGGTCTGACTCTTTCCGAAGACGGCAGGAGAGTCGTTAAGATCGGTACAGTCGCAGCCGACGAAACGCATAAGTGGATCTGCCTCATAGACGAGGAAGAGATCGAAGGCGATCTTTCGAACACGATGATCGACGAAAGACACGAAATAATGTTCGAATACGTCGAGATTAAAGTCGAAGCCGATACCGGCGAAGTTACGGAAGCTCCCGCTGAGGAACCTGCCGAATAATAAGAATATCCCGAAAGGAATTATAACTCCGGGTGGGTGTAAGCCCGCTCGGAGCTTTGTTTAAGGTTAAAAAGCATGAACAATGAAAAAGAAACGAAAAAAAGCAGAAGGGAACTGCGCGAGCAGGCGTTTTGCCTCATATTCGAATTTTCTATGAATCCGAGCGTTTCGCCGCAGGAAATGTACGAGCAGGCGATAAATATTTACGGTTATGAAGACGATAATTACGTCAGCACCGTGTTCTACGGCGTTTGTTCTTCATATGAAAAGCTCGATGAAACGATATCGAAATATCTCTCCGGCTGGTCTCTTGAACGGCTTTCACGCGTTTCGCTTGCCATTATGCGTCTTTGCCTTTTCGAGTCGGTCAACGTCGGAGACGTGCCGGTCAAGGTCGCGCTGAACGAGGCGGTCGAGCTTGCCAAAAAGTACGATACCGAACAGGCTCCCGCGTTTATAAACGGCGTTCTTAATTCAGCCGTCAAGGGCGAAGGTATAAAGTAATGAGCGTGACCGTGCTCGGTATAGATACGAGCAATTACACGACTTCGGCGGCCGTATGCGTTGACGGAGTCATAACCGAAAACGTCAAAATACCGCTGCCGGTCGGTAAAGGCGAGGTCGGACTTCGTCAGAGCGACGCGGTATTTTCGCATACCAAGAATCTGCCTTTGTGCTTTGATATGATAAAAACCGATCTTAAAAGCGTTTCGGCGGTCGGTTACAGCGATAAACCGAGAAACGCGGAAGGCTCGTATATGCCGTGCTTTTTATGCGGAAAATCGGTTTCGGCTGCTGTATCAAAGTCTCTTTGCGTGCCGCAATACGCTTTTTCTCATCAGGAGGGGCATATAAGAGCGGCGATTTATTCGTCGAAAATGCCTCATTACGGCGAATTTTACGCTTATCATTTATCGGGAGGCACGTTCGAGCTGCTTTTTGTGAAAGCTGACGGAATAAGATATGCGACGGAAATAATCGGCGGTACTCTCGACGTCACCGCGGGACAGATGATCGACCGGACCGGAGTTATGCTCGGTCTTTCTTTTCCGTGCGGCCGGGAGCTCGAAAGGCTCGCGCTTGAAAACAGCGAAAGGATCACGGATATAAAAACTTCCGTAAAAGGCTCATACTGCAACCTTTCGGGACTTCAGAACAAAACTGAAGCGCTTAACGGATCCGGACGTTCAAAAGAGTATATCGCCGCGTATACGCTTCAAACGGTGATAGAGACTCTCGATAAAATGACGGATAACGCGATGAAAAAAAGAGAACTGCCGGTACTTTTTTCCGGTGGAGTTGCTTCAAACAGGCAGATCAAAGATCATTTTTCAAAAAAATACGGCGCATACTTTGCCGAACCGGCGTTTTCCTCCGATAACGCCGCCGGCACGGCGCTGCTTGCATACGAAAGATATATGAATGAAAACTGAGATCCTAACCGTAACACAACTTAACGATTTCGTCAAAATGACGCTTGACAATTCACCGTTCCTTCGATCGGTCGGCGTATCGGGCGAGATATCGAATTTCAAGTATCACTACGCGAGCGGTCATATTTACTTCACGCTCAAAGACAGTACGTCACAGCTCAAATGCGTGATGTTCCGTTCCGACGCGGTCAATCTGAAATTTTCGCCAGAGGACGGTATGAAAGTCGTCTGTACCGGTTCGGTACGCGTTTATACCGCGGGAGGTACGTATCAGCTTTACGTAAACGATATTCTTCCGGACGGAGTCGGCTCGTTGTATCTTGCATACGAACAGCTGAAAGCGAAGCTCGAAAGCGAAGGACTGTTCGACAAGTCTGTAAAAAAACCGATACCGAAGTATCCGGAAAAGATCGGCGTCATAACTTCGCAGACCGGCGCGGCGGTGCGCGATATAATAAATATCGCAGGCAGACGTTATCCGTTATGTGAAATTACCGTTTATCCTGCGATAGTGCAGGGCGAAAACGCGGAAAAAACTTTGATTTCCGGGCTTTCGTATTTCAATGAAAAAGAAAAAGCCGATCTGATCATAATCGGACGCGGCGGCGGCTCGCTCGAGGATCTGTACGCATTCAATTCAGAAGCGCTCGCCCGCGCGATAAGAAAATCGGACGTTCCGGTAATATCGGCGGTAGGTCACGAAACGGATTTCACGATATGCGATTTCGCTTCCGATCTTCGCGCGCCCACACCTTCGGCGGCGGCTGAACTCGCCGTTCCCGACAGTATCGCTCTGAAAGGTGAGCTTGCGTCGGATTACGGCTTGATGAAACGGGCGCTCGGCAATAAGATCGAAAGAGAAAAAAAGATGCTCGGCGATCTTTCGAGATCCGGCTCGATGAAGTCTCTGTACAGCTTCATAGCCGATAAGCGGCTTTGTCTTGACGGTCTCGGAGATAAAATGAGATCCGAAATCAGGCTGATAACGCTGAAAAAGCGGTCGGCGTTTGAAAACTCGGCGTCAAAACTGAACGCTCACAGTCCGCTGAGAATCCTTTCGGGCGGATACGCTTACGTCGAAAGCGGCGGCAAAGCCGTGACCGGCGTAAAGGACGTGACGGCGGGCATGGATATAAAAGTGACGTTTACGGACGGTCACCTTTCTGCAAAAGTAACGGAGGTTAACGAAAATGACGGAAATTAACGATAACAGCACGTATGAAGAACTGATCGCGAGGATCAATGAGATCGTAAAACAGCTTGAAAATCCGGAGTCGTCTCTTGACGCTTCCGTAGCTTTGTTCGAGGAAGGCGTGAAGCTTATAAGAAGAGCAAACAAGATGCTTGAAGAAGCGGAGCAAAAAGTAAAATTCCTTACGGAGAGTGAAACGTGATGATAACCGATATAATGAAAACGTATAATGAAAAGGTAAACGCATTTTTGTACGGTATCCTCGATATGACCGATAAGGATTACCCCGTGATCTTCGAAGCGGTGAATTACAGCGTAAAAAACGGAGGGAAAAGG
>CACYEW010000092.1 GCA_902773455.1 uncultured Ruminococcus sp. | reverse complement strand
TACTCCGTTTTCGTTTTCGATACGGCAGTAATGACCGGTCGCGATATAGCCGCAGCCGAGTATCTCCGCCCTCTCGGCGAGCTTTCCGAATTTGAGCTTTTCATTGCAGCAGATGCAGGGATTCGGCGTCAGGCCGTTGTAATAATCGGAGATAAACGCGTCTATAACGCTTTTTTCAAACTCTTCCTTGTAATTGAAAACGTAGTGCGGTATGCCGATCTTACGGCAGACGGAGGCGGCGTCGTACGCGTCGTCCGAAGTACAGCAGGTTTTTTCGCCCGCTTCTTCGGGGCTGTCGTACAGTTTCATCGTACAGCCGATACATTCGTAACCGGCTTTTGTTAAAAGATACGCCGCGACGCTCGAATCCACGCCGCCGCTCATTGCGACGAGAACTTTTTTGTTATTCATATCAGTTTATTATCTTTGCAAGCTTTACGGACAGAGCTTCTCTGCTCTTCTCGAAATCTTCAAATTCTCTTATCTTGAATTTATTCCACGTGTTCTCGGCGGTTGCGGGGGCGCGTTCCGATACGAGCTTCAGCTCGCATTCGATATGCGCGGCTTTATCCGAGCAAACGGCGCCTTTGTCGCCCCACGAAAGCAGCTGACCGCCGATCATTTTGTCGTACGACGGTATTTTCAATCCCGTTTTGATGTACGGCGAGCCGGGATGAACGGGGCGGAAAGTGAATATATCCCAGTCGAAGCATTCCTTTACGCTCCAGCAGACGTCCGGCGCGACGATATAGTTCGGACTCCACGAACCGTTTATGAGCGTATACCCTTCTTCGACGAGCTCCGGCGTGGTCTGATAATAGTTTTCCCAGCTGAACACCTCGGTCGTATGCGGTACGAGGTGATTGACCTGCCTGCAGAAGCCTTCCCAAACCACGGGCGTTTTGCCGTGCGAAAGCACGAAGGAGGAAAGCTTGTTTACGAACGCTGCAAGTATGCGCTCGCTCGACATTCTTTCGTCCCCGTCGACGGGTATACCGCACTCACTTGCGTATTCGCGGCATTTTTCACAGTACAGCCACTGTTTTATATCGGCTTCGTCGCCTCCTATGTGTATGCGGTCGGAGTACGGGAACATTTCGCAAAGCTCCGCCGTGATCTTTTCGAACGCCGCGAAAACTTCTTTATGGAAGCCTATTATCCCGTTATGGCCGAAAAGGTCCGGGTAAGCTTTCAGAAACGGATCGCAATGACCCGGCACGTCTATCTCGGGCATTAACGTTATCCCTCTCGCGTTCGCATATTCGTTCAGCTCTTTTATCTGCTCTTTCGTATAATGGCGGCCTTCCGTCGGCAAAAGCGGGTACGTATCGCACGGCAGCGTATAGCTCTGCGAATCGGTAAAATGCAGATGCAGATACGAAAATCTGTAAAATCTGCAAAGATCCACGTATTTCAGAAGATATTCGAACGGATGCCATATACGCGCAAGGTCGATCATAACGCCGCGGTATTCGCAGTCGGGCTCGTCTTCGATATATACGGCGTCGATCCGACCGCTTTCATCAGCAAGCTGTAAAAGCGCCGCGAAGCCGTTGTTTATACCGGTCTCGTCAGAAGCGTAAAGCCTTATACCGTCGTTGCAGTCGAGCGTATACGCGCCGCTACTCAGACCGTCCGCGTACTCCGCGCTGACGGTATCGCCTCCGCATTCAAATCCGAGTTTTTTTCTGTATTTATCGTAAGCGTCCGCCGCGGCGCCGAAGCGGGCGTCGCATTTTACCTTGCCCGGCATGAGTTTTTTGCCGAGTATCCTTATTTTTTTCGGCTGCGGGATCATATTTATCATCGTTTTCGCCCTCCGACGTTTTTTGTTTATTTTAACATTATAATATGCAAAAGTCAAGCAGAGAACGAATAAAACCGGATTTTTGCTTGATTTTGCGATATTTTTTTGACGTTTTTCGACAAATTTCGAATTTTGTCAATAAATTCAACTATATGTTCTTACAATATTGTATTTTTCGACATATTTTATTGCTTTAATTTATTTGATTTATTTGTTAGAATATAATCAATAAAACAAATAACAATAGGAGATGTAAAAAATATGAAATCAACCGGAATTGTCAGAAAGATCGACGAGCTCGGCAGAATAGTTCTCCCCATGGAGCTGCGCAAGAAAATGGATATTGCGAGCCGCGATCCGGTAGAAATATTCACCGAAGACGATAAAATAATCCTTAAGAAATATCAACCCTCTTGCGTTTTCTGCGGCGACGCTGACGAAGTAACTTACTTCAAAGGCAAACTCATCTGCAAAAACTGCATCAAATCCCTTACCGAGGGCAAAAACTGATCGATAAAATCAAAAGATCGGAGGCGGTCTGACCGCCTCCGATCTTATTTGTTTTATTTGTAATTCTGAAATACGTAATCGAGTCTGCCGAGAGGCGCGACGTCGCCTTCGGAATACATCTGTTCCATCGTGGTCACCTTCGTATGGCTGTCGACCAGTTTGAACGAAAGCTTGATCTGATGAAAATCGTTTATGCCGAGCGAAGCGAGCGGGACTTTGATCATCATTTTGTTTCCTTCATATCTGTATTCGATATCTTCGACAGATTCGAAATCAAAGTCTTTTCCGTTCGATTTCGCTTTGCCGAGCGTGGTGAGCTCTTTGCTCTTCGGCTCGTAGTTCACGACGTAATCGTAACCGTAAAATCCGGTCGCGGCGTTGAAATCGGAGTTTATGAACAGCTGCATCCACGACGTATCTTTTTCGTAATCGGAAATTCCCTCTTCGTTTGCCGTTTCAATATAGAAATACATATTCGTTTTATCGTACACTATTTTCGCGGCGATGATATCGTTATTGCCCGATTTGTCCGTCACGCGTTTGCTTCCGAACGCCATTCCCTTGCGATCGACGGTATCGCCGGTCGGGTCAGAATACGTGACGAGTATATCGTTCCACTGATCGAACGATCCCTTGATGTCAATAACCTTTCTCGTATCCTGTACGAGCACCGGTGCGGAGCCTTTGAATTTTCTGATATTGTCGATCAGCTGCATATAGTAGTTGTCGAAATATCCGCCGCGCATCGGCTCGACGTCTCTTGAAAATTCGATCGAAGCGGTATCAACGAAATTGACCTGATTCCTTCTGCCGTTCATATTCGGATCCTGTCTCTGCGCCACCCATTCGTTCCAGCCGGTCACGAATACGTACGGCACGTCTGCGCGGCACGCTCTGTCCCACTGTTCCTGGAAGTTGTAACCGTAGAGGATGGCGTCCTCGGCGGGATCGTTCTTGCCGTTATGGAAGTTTCTGCCGCGGTTCGTTCTGTCGCCGTAGAAAGCCGAGTCGGAAAAGCATACCGTACCGCTGTGCTGAGCGACGGAGACGCTTATCGCTTCTCTTTCGCCGTTTTTATTCTTGAAAACTCTCTGGGGACGGGTGAAGTCCATCCACGGCCAGCCGTTCTTCTTCTGAGCTTCGTTCGGCCACTGCGGTTCTCTGTATGAGAAGAAATCGAAAATCTCCTGCTTCAAAGCGCTTTTGCAGTCGCCTTCATAGGCTATGACCGCAGGCTTGCCGTCGAGCATAAGCCAGGTGTCGGGCATATAATCGTTTTTGTAGATGCCGTCATAAATCGTTTTCACGACGGAAGGACTGCTTGTGTGCGTATAGAACACGATCTTCGGAGCGTTGTAACCCTGCTCGTTGAACTCGTGCATGATCTTCATCAGGTTTTTCGCGTTTGTCATATACGTCGGGCCGTTCGTAATATCGATATAAACGAAATCGATATTCGCAAGCGTAAGCTCTTCGATATGCTTTCTCATTACCCAGGTATCTTTGGAGTAATAGTAACCGTAAAGCGGTTCGCCCCAGAAGTGCATCGCGCCGACGGGACCCCAGCCGGAATAGTTGCCTTTCTTGGCGGCTTCTCCGCCCGCTTCCATTATTTTGGTCATATCGAGCTCGCCTGAATCGCCGTGCTCGCCGATCCAGAGGAAATAGAATATGCCGACGTATTTATCGGTTCTGTACTGACCTGCGTTTGTCATGACTTCGCGTCCGACGTCGTCCACGGCGTAAGTGACGCCCATGGTCATATTTTTGGTGTTCGGGTACGCGACGCCGTCGACGATTATTTTATCGCCGTCCGTCGTGTAAGCGGGAGTACCGGCGAAATTATCTTCTTCTATAACCGGAGCTTCCGTTACAGGTTCGGTCGCGGCGTCGGTCCTGACTTCCGTTTCGGGTGCGGCAGTCTGTTCCGAAGTGACGGGGACTACCGGTTTTTCGGCGCAGCCCGCCAATATCGACAGTACGAATAACGCCGCTGAAATCGCTGCTATGATTTTTTTCATATTATACCTTTCTCTTTCGCAGTAAACGGCGGGGCTTCCGTCCCGCCGTTCTTTATTATTGTATCGTCAATGGCAGATGCACTCTTCAGTATCTTTATCGAATATGTGCATTCTCGAAATGTCGAGCGCTACCTTTATCGTGTCGCCGGCTCTCGCGGTCGAACGGGAAGAAACGCGTGCGGTCAACTTTACTTCTTCGGCTTTTTCGGCTCTGAGGTAGAGATATATCTCGGCGCCCATAAGCTCGGTAACTTCCACGTACGCATCTATGCAGGTATCCGGGAACTGCGACAGATACATGGGTTCGTCGTGGATACATTCGGGACGAAGGCCTGCGGTAACTTCTTTACCGATATATTCGCGCAGAGCGGGGTTGGTCGATTTATCCTGCGGGAGCTTGAGTTCGTTTTCACCGAATACTATGTAGAGATCGTCGCCCTTCTGCTGGATCGACGCGTCGATGAAGTTCATCGGAGGAGTTCCGATAAATCCGGCGACGAATATCTTGTTGGGCTTGTCGTAAAGGTTCTGAGGCGAATCGACCTGCTGGATCTTACCGTCTTTCATAACGACTATTCTCGAAGCCATCGTCATAGCCTCTACCTGGTCGTGCGTAACGTATACGAACGTCGTACCGAGTCTCTTGTGAAGGAGCGTAAGCTCGGTTCTCATCGTTGCACGGAGTTTCGCGTCGAGGTTTGACAGAGGTTCGTCGAGAAGGAAGACCTTCGGGTTACGGACTATGGCGCGGCCGAGCGCGACACGCTGTTTCTGACCGCCGGACAAAGCCTTCGGACGTCTTTCGAGCAGGTGGTTTATATCGAGTATACGGGCGGCTTCTTCAACTCTGCGCTTGATCTCTTCCTTCGGAGTTTTGCGGAGCTTAAGGCCGAACGCCATATTTTCGAAAACGGTCATATGCGGATACAAAGCGTAGTTCTGGAACACCATCGCTATGTCTCTGTCTTTCGGGGCAACGTCGTTTACGAGTTTGTCGCCGATGAAGAGCTCGCCTTCGGTGATCTCTTCAAGACCCGCGATCATACGGAGCGTCGTGGATTTACCGCAGCCGGAAGGACCGACGAAAACGATAAATTCCTTATCCTTGATGTCAAGGCAGAAATCCGATACGGCTACGACGCCGCCGGGATACTTCTTGTAGATGTGCTTTAATGATAGACTTGCCATAAATAACTCCTTTGTATTCGAATGAAATCGAAAAAATCAACTTTTTTACACGGGATATTATATCAAATATTTGTGAATTTTTAAAGATGTTTATTTCCCAAATTTTGATTTAGTTATTTGTGCAGTTTGCACAAATTATTCTGTTTTTGCGTTTTTTGCGATCTTTTTTGACCGGGAAAACTTTTTAATATATTAAAAATCAGAATTTCATCGTCAGCGCGATACGCTTTTTTACCGGATCGACGCTCAGCACTTTGACTTTTACGACGTCGCCGACAGAGAGCACCTCCGACGGATGCTTTATATATTTGTTCGATATCTGCGATATGTGGACGAGACCGTCCTGATGCACGCCGATATCTACGAAGGCGCCGAAATCTATGACGTTTCTGACCACTCCGGTCAGCTCCATGCCCTCTTTCAGATCGTTCATATCGAGTATATCGTCGCGCAGCACCGGAGCGGCGAAATCGTCGCGCAGGTCTCTGCCCGGTTTCATCAGTTCTTTGACTATATCGGCGAGCGTCGGTTTGCCTATGCCGAGTTCGGCGCAGATCTTATCGGTCCCGGCTTCTTTGACGAGCTCCGGCAGATCCGAAGCAAGACCCTTTGAAACGTCCGTTTCGGTGATACCGAACATATCGAGCAGCTTCTTCGCCGCCTCGTAGGATTCGGGATGCACGCCCGTATTGTCGAGGACCTCCCTGCCCTGCGGTACGCGCAGGAAGCCGGCGCACTGCTCGTAAGCCTTCGCGCCGATACGCGGAACTTTGAGCAGCTCCTCCCTGCTTGAGAATTCACCGTTTTCCTCGCGGTATTTGACTATGTTCTTCGCCGACGCGGCGTTTATGCCGGCGATGTACGACAAAAGCGAATGCGACGCCGTGTTCACGTCTACGCCGACCGAGTTGACGCAGTCCTCGACAACGCCGGTGAGCGCCTCGTCGAGCCTCGCCGGTTTCATATCGTGCTGATACTGACCGACGCCGATGGATTTCGGATCTATTTTGACGAGCTCCGCAAGCGGATCCTGAAGTCTTCGCGCTATGGACACGGCGCTTCTCTGCGTTACGTCGAAATCGGGGAATTCGTCGGCGGCGAGCTTTGAGGCGGAATAAACGCTTGCGCCCGCTTCGCTGACCATTATATATTTGCAGCCGTTACCGATCTCTTTCAGCACATCGGCTATGAATATCTCGCTCTCTTTAGAGGCGGTGCCGTTGCCTATCGCGACCACGTTCACGCCCCATTTTTTGATAAGGCGCTTCACCGTGACCTTCGCTTCTTCTATTTTATACTCCTGCTTCATCGTCGGATAGATGACGGCGGTGTCGAGCACCTTGCCCGTCTTATCCACCACGGCGAGCTTGCAGCCCGTTCTGTAACCGGGGTCGAGGCCGAGCACGGTCTTGCCTTTGAGCGGAGGCGTGAGCAGCAGATTGCGGAGATTCTCCGAAAACAGCGATATCGCGCCCTCGCTTGCTGCGTCGAACAGATCGGAGCGGATCTCGCGCTCGATCGACGGAGCTATGAGTCTGTCGTACGCGTCGAGCACGGCGGCTTCGACATAACGGCGGGCGGGACTGTCGTATTCGGTGATGAATTTGTCGAACATATAGTTGAGCACCATATCCTTCGGCGCCTCTATATCCACCTTCAGGAACTCTTCCTTTTCGCCGCGGTTTATCGCGAGTATCCTGTGATGCGGGATTTTGTTCACGCGCTCGGAATACTCGTAGTACATCGAATAAACGGAGTCTTCCTCCTTCGCCTTTTTGCTGACGAGCGTGCCGTAATCGAACGTGGTCTGGCGAATCTCTTTTCTCACCTCGGCGTTATCCGAGATATCCTCTGCTATTATGTCGTTTGCTCCGGCGAGCGCTTCCTCCGCCGTCAGCACGCCTTTTTCTTCGTCGATATAATCGGCGGCGATCTCCGGTATCGGTTTTTCGTACGTTTTTCTCTGTTCCGAAATGAGCGCGGCGAGAGGTTCGAGACCTTTTTCGCGGGCGACGGAAGCTCTCGTTTTCTTTTTCTGTTTGTACGGGCGGTAGATATCTTCGACCTCGGTCAGAGTCTGCGCCTCTTCGAGCGCTTTGACTATCTCGTCGGTCAGCTTACCCTGACCTTCTATCGCCGCTTTTACTTCTTCTTTTCTCTTTTCGATGTTGCGAAGATAATTCAGCCTGTCGTAGAGAGAGCGCAGCACCGTATCGTCGAGCGAGCCGGTGACTTCTTTTCTGTAACGCGCTATGAACGGTATCGTATTGCCGTCGTCTATCAGCGCGACGGTGTTTGTCACCTGTTCTTCTCTTAATTTGAATTCTTCCGCTAATTTTCTGATGATGTCCATTTTTATATTTTCCTTATAGTTGATGCGTATGATTATACCACGGTTTTGCCGTTAAGTCAATACGGTTTTGCGATACCGCGTATCTTTTGTCAAACAAAATATATAACGTTTGTTCGCGCGGTCCCGATCCCGCGGCGTTTTCGCCTTCCGAAAGAAGCTTGCGGAGCCTTATCAGATCTCTGCCGTCGGTCCTGCCGTCGCCGTTGATATCCGCTCCGGGTAAAACGGGGACGTCCGACTCGCCCGTATCATCCTCGTAACAGGAAAGATACCTGCGCAGACGTACGAGATCCCTGCCGTCCGTTATTCTGTCGCCGTTGCAGTCGCCGGGCGTGAACGACACCGTATCGGAATACTCCGTTTCATACGCGGAAACGGTCGCGGTGTATTCGAGCCGGTTTTTCGTTACCGACGCGCCGAAGGTCAGGCTCTTTCCGCATTCTTCGCAGACAAAAACAGCTTTTGCAGTCTTGTAATCCTCCGACCACACCCATTCGGGTCCGTGCAAAGCGTGCGGATGAGCCTCGCCGAGCATCATGCCGCAGTGAATGTATATCTATATATTTCTTAAGATTCGTTTTTTTCACTTTTGAACGTTTTTTGCTTATTATACCAAAGCGGAGGCGGCAGGTCAATATGTTTTTTTATTATTTTCGGCAAAAACCGTTTCTTCTTGCTCAGTCAGATACCGCCATTTTCCGGGCGGAAGCGACGGATCGAGTGAAATTCCGCCGAATTTCGTGCGCGCAAGCCGCACGATCTTGTTGCCGACCGAGGCGAACATACGCTTTATCTGATGATATTTGCCCTCGTGAAG
>CACYEW010000091.1 GCA_902773455.1 uncultured Ruminococcus sp. | reverse complement strand
TTAACCCCTCCCAAAGTCGTTACACTTACTTTGGGGCGCGCCGCCCCCGTATGGATAATACGGGGAGAGGGGGAGCGCCGGGGAATTAGTGAATAGTGAATAGTGAATAGTGAATAGTGAAGGTGTCGCTTACGCGACTTTCTTTGCGGCTCTGCCGCCCTTGGGGAGTACCCACCCTTACAACCCCCAAACCCCCTTAACCCCTCCCAAAGTCGTTACACTTACTTTGGGGCGCGGCTGAACCCGTCTCGTTAAGAAAATTCGCTTATTGTATATATCCGAGGGCGGTGTCAAGCAGCGCTTTTATGAGCGGCAGACAGACGGCGAGGATGCCGAGCTTTCCGGCGGTCAGCACTTTGGAGGCTATACCGCGTTCGCCCGAATCGGAGCAGACGTCGTAAGCCGTCTGGGTGAAGAAGCCTATGCAGACGGATTTAAGTATATAAGGCGAGTATTCGGCGAGCCTTCCGCCCGCGACGCCGGAGAGAGCCGATTTAACGGCGGCGCCTTTGTCGGCGAGCAGAAAAAGCAGAAGAACGCTCACCGCCGCGGAGACCGCCGCTCCGATCTTCGGCTCGGTGCTTCTTATGAACGAAACGGTCAGCGCGATCAGCGTTACGGCGCAGAGCGCCGGAACAACGAAGCTCACAACCCGAAGCCGGCGCGGATCGACGAGAGCAGATCGGATATCTGCCCGACGAGCATTATAAGTATTATCACTATTCCGCACAAAGACAGAAGCATCGCCATTTCGTCCCTGCCGCTTTTCGACAGTATAACGTACGCGACCGCGACGAGCAGGCCCACGCCCGCGACCTTGATAAGAAGCCCGATATCCAAAGCTTACCTCATATCATGATGATTATTATTAAAGCGCCGATGAAAAGCGAAAGGGAAATGCAGAGCCTGCCGTTCTTTGAAAGCTCGGCTCTTCGCCTTGACGCCTTTTCTTCAAGCTGAGACGAAAGCGAATCGAACTGGGTTTTCTGCACCTCGGCGCCGCCTTTTCCCACGCGCTCGCAGAAAATGCGGAATATTTCTCGCTCGTCCGGCGTAAGTGCGGAGATACGCGGCAAAAGAGCGGAGTACAGACCTTTTTCACACACGTCCGACAGATCTTTTTCCGCGCTGAGGCGGCGAAGGATGACGTTTGTCGGGGTTTTGTTTACCGCGATCTCGTCGCTTACGTATTTCATGATCCGCAAAAGCTCGTCGCACGACTCGGAGGCGAAGTACAACCTCCGTGAAAACCAGTAACCCGCGAGAACGGAGCTCAATACGACAAGAGCCGCGCCGAATATTTTCACAGGGCGCCTCCGCGGACGTCGAAGCCGAATTCCCGACCGTTTCGCGAAAGGAACACGTATTTTTCAAAAACCCCGTGATCGTACAGAAGGCGCAGATTCGGACGGCGGAGCATCGACTCCGGGCAGTCGGCGTGAGCTGTGGCTATGAGAGGCACGCCTCCGCTCTGAGCCGTCAGCACAGCGCGGGCTTCGGCTTCGCCGCCGAGCTCGTCGCAGATTATCGCCTGAGGCGAAAGGCACCTCGTGGCGCATTCTATCGCGGCGGCTTTGTCTTTGCCGCAGATATAGTCGCATAAAAGCGGCTTTTTCTCGGGCAAAAGCTCGTATTTCGGATCGCATACTACCGTGCGCAGGCCGTATTTGTCGGAGAGCTGATACGCGATATCGCGCAAAAGCGTGGTTTTGCCGACTCCGGGCGGCGAACAGATCAGCATCGCGCATACGCCCGTCGCCTGCAGAAGCGGCAGAGAACAGCCGCAAAAATCACGCGGTATCCTTATACATACCCCGTCGACGCCCCAGACGGAGCCGCCCGGAGTGCCGTACGTCGATACGCCGGCGCGCACGGCGCCGCCCGACGAAACGTAACCGGATTCGAGCTCGTCTTTATGCGAGTGGAACGAACCGCCGCACAAAAGATCCGCCGTCTCGTCGATATCCGTCTGCGTGCATTCGGTATGACCGCGTCCGACGGATCCCGTTTCGTCGAAGGTCACGTTTCTGTCGGATACGGAAAGCGAGAGCGCTCCGCCGAGCCGCAGTCTTATCTCGGTCACACCGGAGGCAAGCTCCGGGTTTTTCATACAGAAAAGTCCGAGAACGGTCACGATCCGCTTCGGCAGATACGGATAAGCTTTGTAAAGAGGAGAAGCGTCGTTTTTAATATTTGTCATTTCCGTCTCCTTTCCGCTGTTTGATTATATGAAACGCGGCTTTTCAATATTACGGATATTTTGCGGCAAATAAATATGACTGAATTTCCGATTTCGTATTGACAAAAACACAGCGCTGTGATAATATATATACACAAGAATAAAAAAAGGAGATAAAACAATGAAAAAAATTCTTGCAATAGCAATCATTGCCGTTATGACGGTCGTTCTTTGCATAAGCGCTTCCGCCAGATACAGCCTTGACAGACTTTACGTCAACTACAACGACAGACTCGTTGCGGAAGGCGAAGGCCAGTCGAGCGCCAACCCCGCCGAAGCGGCTTACACTATCCAGGCCGGCGATAAGATCTATATCATCGGTTGGGCTGTAAACGACGCAGGTCTTGATAAGATCGTTTACACGGTCAACGGCGGCAGCAATATCGCATGCGTCGGCGGCTACAGAGACAGACCCGACGTTGCCAACGCATTCAGCCTTCCCGCAGAAGCAGGCGTAGGCGCCGGCTTCGGTTTCGACAAAGCGGAAGACGGCGGTATGCTCGAGCTTACCGGTATCGACCGGCTCAAAGCGGGCACATACGAGATCGTAATCAAAGCCCTTTTCAAAGACGGTTCGGAAGAAATATTTGATACTACCGCCAGCGGTCTCGGCGTATTTACGCTTACCGTTGAAGGCGAAATCCAGGGTGAAGAACCCTCCGAGCCTTCTCCTACTTCTGACGCGGCGATCATTGCGATCGCGGCTGTCGGCTGCGTTGCTCTCGCGGGCGTCGTAGTTGCAAAGAAAGCTAAATAATTAAAACCAAACGATCAAAAAAACGCTCCTTCGCGGAGCGTTTTTTTGTTTGAATTCTTCACGTCATATATTTTCTCAGCTTTTGCAGCGCGGATTTTTCGATGCGGGATATCTGCGCCTGAGACACGCCCGCCTGCATCGCCGCCTCGGTCTGCGTTTTGCCGTTGTAATACCTGATACGGAGTATCTCGGCTTCCCGTTTCGTACAGTGACGGAGAGCTTCTTTCAAAGCGATACCGTCGATCCACGAGTCGCCCTCCGGATCGGCTATGCGTTCGGAAAGCGTCAGATCTTCTCCGTCTCCCGATGAAAACGGCTCGTAGATGGAGAGCGGATCGGATATGGCGCCGAGCGCCTCGTCCACGTCTTTTTCGCTGCAGCCGAGATATTCGGCGATCGCCGCGTTATCGGGTTCGGAGCCGGATCTTTTCAGTTCTTCTTTTGCGGTGAGAGCTCTGTACGCGAGATCCTTCGTGCTTCTGCCGACCTTAAGGGCGCAGCTGTCGCGCAGATAACGCCGTATTTCACCGACTATCATCGGCGCCGCCGTTACGCGGTGAGATCATTTCGTGAACGTGTATATACCCGAGCCGACCGTCAGATCGTTTTGCCCGAATTTTACGCGGCAGACCGTGTTTGCCGGAACTCTGATCTTAAGAGTATCCCCGTCTCTGTCCGACACGATAAGGCCGTTTGCCGAGTCGTATTCCGCGTAAACCTTTTCCGGCGCGCCGTTCCGGCACGGCGAGATCTCAAATTCGGCAAAGCCGGGTTTTACCGGTTTGATACCGGCGAGCTCGGCGTAGTACATATACGCGAAACCGCTGTGCATCGGGTGGTTGTACGATGCGACAAAACGGTTTTTCATGCCGACGTTCTCCATTTCAAGGCATTCCCAGAGCGATGTCGCGCCGTCGTCGAGCATCGTGCCGAAATCGTGGAAGGTCCTGCCGAACATGACTTTCATCGCGACATCGCCGTGACCTGTTTCGAACAGCATCGGGATCAGATACTTGTTGCCGTAGATGCCCGTCGTCATTATATAACCGCAGTCTTCGATGAGCTTTACGGTCGATTTGACGAGAGCGTCTCTGTCTTCCTCAGGGCAGGCGTGCAGAAGCCACGCGGCGGCGTTGGAGGCGTAATAACCGTAGGTATGATTCTTTTTATCGTAGAAATTGCGGTTTATCGACTCTCTTATGTCTTCGGCGAGCAGATCGTATTTTTTGCCGTCGCGGCCGAGCGCGCGGCAGATATCGGCAAGCATCTTCGTCTCTTCGAAGAACATGAACGTCGAGGAATGGATAACGGGTATGCGGCGCGCGTCTGCATGACCGACGGGCGGACACCAGTCGCCGAGACCTTCGTCGATCAGCAGATCCTTGCTCCGCTTGAGCTCGTGCTCTATCCAGTCGCACATATAGGCGAAATTGTCTTTCAGCACCTTTTTGTCGCCGCAGAGCGTATAAAGCTTGTACGGTATGACTATCTGAGCGCAGCCCCAGAGCGGAGAACCCCAGCCGCAGGTGCGTTTACCGGGCGCGATCATCGTCCAGTCGCCGTAAACGTCGCGCGATTCGCGCACGTCGTTCAGATACTTCTCGTAAGGAGCCGCCATATCGTAGTTGTATATCGCCGTGTCGCATACGATCTGAGCGTCGCCGAGCCAGCCGCATTTTTCGCGCGCGGGGCAGTCTTCGGGCATACCGTGATAGTTCGAACGGATCGTGCGCATCATAACGGTCTGCAGATCGTTGAGATCCTTATCCGACGTTTCGACTTTTCCCCTGGTCTCAAAATCGGTGGATATCGCGAGACCTTCTATAAGACCGGGCTGAGCGTCTCTGCCGTACCAGCCCGTGACCTCGACGTAGCGGAAGCCGTGGTAAGAAAATTCGGGCGTCCATTCTTCGTTGTCTTTTCCGGAGGCTATATAGATCTGCTGCTGTTCGCAGTAAACGTGATATACGCCGATCGAGCGGTCGTCTATCTGTCCGTTTTCGTCGACCGTTTCGGCGAAGCGGAGAATATACGTCGAGCCTTCGGCGCTCTTCGGCGGACGGAGCGTTACCGTGCCGGCGTAGTTCTGCCCCATATCGTAGACCCAGATGCCGCTGTCCTCCCCGTGCAGATGGTTCACCGCGACCGGCTTGATATTTCTTATCACGCGGCAGGGCGGCATTATCGCGCCTTTGAGTCTGCCCTTCGGCACCGTATCGGCGACGGCGGGACGGAGATCTTCATGATCGAAGCCGTATTTGCACCAGTCGGGCGTTTCGCGTCTCGCGTCGTGTATCTCGCCGCCGTGGACGTTCGCAAGCACCGTCGGAGAATACATCGTCTGCCATTCGCGCGGCTTCGTGACTATCTCCTCTTCCGTTCCGTCCTTATATTCGATATTTATCTGCGCGTAACAGCAGATATCGCCGTATTTGAAAGCTTTGTTGCCCCATACGCGGCTCTGAGCGTAAAAGCCCTCGCCGCAGTGGACGCCCACGCAGTTTTTCTTTGAAAGCAGGCTCGTGATGTCGTACGCGCGGTATAATACCGTCTTTTCATAGTTGGTGAAAGGCGCGTCGAAAAATACGCGGTCGACTCTTTCGCCGTTGACGTAGAGGTTGCCCCAGCCGAGGCCGGCAACGTAGGCGACGGCTCTCTTTACCGTTTTCGCGCATTTGAATTCGCGGCGGAAATAAACGCAGGCGCCCTCGATATGTTTGGACGGCCTGATGAATTTTCCGTGCATTTTGTGGCTTACCGCGAAAAAGTCGGAGGCGGAGCATTCGCCGTCCGTCGTGTACGAGGTGACGGTGTACTCGTACTCTTTACCCGGCGCGAAGCTGATTTTCGGCGTGACGTCGACGGTTTGCGAAGATGCCGTCTTTTTGTCATAGACGGTCCTGCCGTCCTGCTTTACCGTGAGGCGGTAAGCGGTCTGTTTTACGTTTTTGCCGTCCGAATCGAGCTTCCAGCCGAACCGGAGCCCGGAAGTCGGCAGCGCGAGCGGGTGTTTTGCCCGTTCAACAGTGAGATCGTACAGTTTTGTCATGGCTTTATATCCTTTCGTGAGCAGCGCTCATTATTTCATCATTATTACCGAAGCCATCGTTCCGCGCAGACCTTTCGAATATCTGTGCGAGAAGAATTTGCCGGGGTCGCAGCAGGTGCATTCTTCGCTTACGCGAATATTTTCTTCCGGTACGCCGGAACACATAAGTATATGTCTGTTCATCGCCTTGATGTCGGCGTGATATTTTCCGTTCTCTTTTGAAACGAACTGCAGAAATTCGTCGGAGAAATACGCGACCGTGTCTACGAAGTCGTCCCCGACCTCAAAACAGCATTTGTCTATACACGGTCCGCAGGCTGCGAGGATGTTTTTCGGATCAGCGCCGAGCTTCGTCATCGCGGCGACGGTCTCGGCGGCTATGCCCGCGACGGTGCCGCGCCAGCCCGCGTGGCAGGCGCCGATCACCCGCGCCTTTTCGTCGTACAGAAGTATCGGCTGGCAGTCCGCCGTCTTAACGAGAAGAGCGACGCCCGGTTTGTTTGTAACGAAGCCGTCGACGTTTTCGAAATGCACGGAGGATCCGTCGGCGTATACGACCTTTTTCGTATGCGCCTGATGAGCCGATACTAGCACGGCGCCCGTAATGCCGAGCTTTTCTTTGAAAATGCGGAAATTTTCGTCCACGACCTCGTCGGGATCGCCTCTGTTATAGCCGAGGTTCAGGCTTTTTGTGTGAGGCAGCTCCGATACGCCGCCGAGTCTCGTGGAAAAACCGTGGATCAGAGACGGCGCGCCTGAAAGCGCCGCGCAATAAACGATGCCGTTTTCCGTGTAAAAATCAGTCATTTCAGCTCGATAACGGCGATATCGCCGTCAAACTCCGTATTATTTTTTATTTCGTCAAAGGCGGTTTTGCCGAATACAGCTTCGGCGTACGCTTTGCCGTTTTTCTCTTCGTATCTTACCCCGACCGTCACTCTGCCGCAGACAAACGATACGCCGCCTCCGGGGATCATGTCGTAGTATTCCGCTTCGGCGCCGCAAAGCTCCGCTGAAAATCTCGCTCCCGCGGAACCGGGCAGTATCAGCCGCTTTACGCGGACCGTGCGGCAGATCGCCGGTACGCTCTGAACGTGGTAGGACGTGAACGGAGCGGCGCATACGTAACCGGCTTCGGTGAATCCGTATTCAAGAAGCTTTTCCGAAAGCGCGTAAGAAGACGCGCCGCCCGAAAGATCGTAAATCGTGCACTCGCCGCCCGAGCAGACCGCCGCGATATCGCCTCTTTGCGACGACTGCACGATCACAACGTCCTTTTTTGCAAGATCCGCGTTGAAGATCAGAGCCGCGGTCAAAAACGATATCAGAAACGCCGCGGTAAGGGCGGTATAATGCGCCCGTTTCACGACTCCCGAAAAAACGAATATCAGAAACGCGGCGGCGAACGCCGCGATCAGATACTTTACGAAGCCGTACCTGACGGAGACGGAAAGAGAGGGAAGTCTGCAAAGATTGGAAGCCGCTCTTTCCGCAAGCTCGGCGATGCCGTCGCAGAAGGCGCCGGCGACCCTGCCGAGAGGCGGTATGTAAGAAAGGAGTATCAGGTAAGGGCAGGCGTAAAGCAGGATTATTATGAACGGCGAGATGAACAGATTGGCGATAAGCGAGACGAATACGACCTCGCCGTAACCGTAAGCGGCGGCGGGCAGGGTGAATACAAGCGCCGAAAGCGTTACCGCAAAGCTCGCGGCGGCATATAAAAGACCTTTGACGACGGTCGTTTTCCCTTCCGATACGCGTATCATCCGTCGTGAAGCCGGAGCGCCGATCAGGATTATCCCCGCCGCGGCGGAAGCGGACAAAATGAAGCCGAGATCGTAAACTGCGTAAGGGCACGCGACCGTCATGACCGATACCGAAAGCATAAGCCCCGTTATACCGTCGCCCTTTGATTTGAAGAAATCGCCCGACCGCATTATGAAATACATCAGAGCGGCGCGGACGACGGAGCCGGAAAAGCCCGCGAGCGCCGCGTAGAACAAAGCCGAAACGGCAAGGACCGCGAAGACGTATCTCCGTCTGCCGAACGCCCGCGTCAGTATCAGCTCAAGTCCCGCAAGAAGAGCCGCCACGTGCAGACCGCTGACGGCGAGAAGATGAGACACTCCGAGATCGCGGAAATCCGAAGCCGTTTTGTCGGGGCAGAGATCTCGCCTGCCGAGAAAAAGGCACGAGTAGAGATCTCCGCGGTCGGAAGACAGGTAAAAACGCGAAGATATATGATCTCTCAGGGCGTTGACGTAATATAAAACGTTCTTTTCCGTTCCGGCAAAGCTCACCCTTGAAAGCGACGCGCAAAGGATCACGCCTTTGCCGTTCATATATGTCCTGTTCTCGCCTTCGAGCCTGGAAACGGTCGCGTACGCGCTGAATTTTCCGAAAGGCTCGGGCGTTTCGTCTGAAAAACCGGCGAGCATATCGACGTTCACGCGCCTGCCGCCGAAGGAGGTGATCTTTACCTTATAAGAATCGCCAGATCTGACCGACGTATCGGCGTAACCGGTGACGAATACGGGTTCGTCCGTAACGTAAGCTTCGGCGCCGCCGAAGAATACCGCCGACGAAAGCGAGACGGCGCATACGAGCGCAAAAAGCAAAGTGAAATAAAGCCGTAGATCGAAACCGCCGCGCGGCTTGAGAAATATAAGCGAAAGCACGGCAAAAACAAACGAAGCGGACGCCGTTACGATAGCCGCGGTCACGCCCGCGAACGCGCAGAAAAACGCCGCGGCGGCGGCGCCGGCGCAGCCGAAGCACAGAGGTCTGCCCCTGAACAGTTTCATAACGTTCTCCTGCGTTTACTGTATGCTTTATTTTACCATATCATTTCGCCGTTGTCAACGGTAAGGACAGAAAAATCGAAAGCAAAAAGCGGGCGGCAGTACGGCGCGGCCGCCGTCTTTATCATTATATCACGCGCACGTCTCAAAGTCAATGCTCGTATAAATTTTACAAATTTATCGTAGATAATACAGAATTATATGATAAAATAGGAGCATGAAACATTTTTACGACTTTATGAAAAAAGCGGCGGCGCTCTTTTTTTCCGCCCTGCTTCTGTGCGGCTCGTACAAAGCCGTTTCCGATAAAATAAATATTACCGCGCTCAATACGGCGCGCATATCCGAAGAACAGCTCGCGCTTTGCCGTGAAAAGGAGCTCGACTGCTTCGAAGCCGAAGAGACCGTTCGCGCGCCGCTTTCGGGCGCGGCGATCTACACGGGCGGAGCGGAAGCTTTTTCCCCGTTCGAAGGCGCCTCGATGCTTTTGCTTTCGGGAGAGGGCGAAGCCGGCGCGGAGCTTTCTTTTCTGAAGCATCCGTCCGTTTCCGGATCCCGCAGTATCGCCGTTTGCGTTTTCATCAAGCAAAGCGAAACGGCCGCGAGCTATACGCTCACGGTCGACGCGATATTCTCAAATACCGAGATCAAAGGCTCCGATACGGTCGTTCCGGGGTCGTGGCAGACGGCGTATCTTCCGATAACGGCGTACAAACCGGGTCAGCTCGTTTCGGTAAAAATAACCGTGGTATCGTCGGACGGCTCTCCCGTCGAAGCGGCGCTCGACTGTTTACATACGGCGATCGTCGCCGGTATGCCCGAGGATCTGCCGTTTTTCGCCTCCGATTTCGCGCCGTCAAAGGGCTCCGTCTCTTATTCGGACGGCGGACTTACATTTACGGTGAACGGTCAGAATCCGTTTCTCGAATCGTCGCCGTGCAATTACGTTATACCGGAACGCTTCAATTCTCTCGCCGTCACGATTTATAACGGAGCGAAAGCGAAGAGCGCCGAACTCTCGTGCAAAATGAACGGCGCCTCGAAATATAACGAATCCGACGTTTACAAGCTCGATCTCAAAGAGGGCGAGGCGACCTATTATTTCAAAGCGGGCAATTACAGAGGTCAGAGCGTTCTGAACGCGTTCAGACTGACGTTCGACGGCAGGCTCAAAGGCGAAATAAAAATATCCGGAATAAAACTGACCTCGTACAGATTCCCGACGGTATATCCGGGAGAACTGAGCGCGGATTTATCGGGCGATATTCTGAAGATCACCGGCAGCGTGCCGTCATACCCGTCCGGCGCAAAGGAGATCAGGCTTTACAGGCTTCTGCCGGGTCAGGACGAGGAGAGATTCGAAGAACTCGAAGCCGCGCCGTACAGGACCGCAAAGCCGTCGAAGACGTTTTCGTTCGACGT
>CACYEW010000090.1 GCA_902773455.1 uncultured Ruminococcus sp. | reverse complement strand
CGCCTGAAAGGCATATCGCGTCCGGAGGACATATCGCTTATTCGGGCGATATACCGCAATTCTTGCGGTGCGATATATTTGCTTACGTTACGCAAATGCGATATAGTCGGCTTTAGCCGTCTGCGATATGCGCTTCGCGCGTGATATGTGCCTTACGGCACGTTGAGGAGTCGCTTCGCGACAAATTGTGCGGCTTCGCCGCCCTTGGGGGTCTCCCACCCCTACAACCCCAAAACCCCCTTAACCCCTCCCAAAGTCGTTTCACTTTCTTTGGGGCGCGGTTACAAACGGGCAGGAATACAGTAAGGATTTTAAGCAAATCATTTTTTTTATACTCTTTCGTCATTTTCGCACTCCTTTTCGTCACTTATACAGTGAAGGCAAAAGAAAGGAGTGAAATCATGCAGTACAGTGAAGCATTCAGAGCTTTCACGGAAAAAACGGCAGAAAGGAGAGACGTAATGCAGGATAATGAAATAATAGGCCTGTTCTTTGACCGGGACGAAACGGCGCTAAAAGAAACCGACGCGTCGTACGGCGCGAAGCTGAGACGCGTATCGTTCGGCATAACCGGCGACAGGCGCGACGCGGAAGAATGCGTCAACGACGCTTATCTGTCCGCGTGGAACAAGATACCGCCGGAAAGACCGAACAGTCTGTTCGCATATCTTTGCGAGACGGTGCGCCGCATATCGCTTCAGAGGTACCGTTACAACACGGCTGAAAAACGCCGCGCGCGTACCGTATCGATAGACGGCGAGCTTGCGGATGTCGTCGCGGACACGACAGACGATACAAGCGGCCTGTCAGACGTGCTCAACGGCTTTCTGTCCGAACTTCAGGACGGCGCGCGGTTCATCTTCATGCGCCGGTATTACTACGCGGACGATATACCGGCAATAGCGAAAATGACGGGGCAAAGCAAAAACGCGGTTTCCGCGAGCCTTATGCGCTCACGTAAGAAACTCGCGCAGATACTTAAGGAAAGAGGGTATAAGATATGAAAACGAAAGATATCATGACCGCGCTCGGCAACGTCAGCGACGAATACAAAAGAGAAGCTGAAGAAGAAAACGCAGGCAGATACTTCAAAGAGCGCAAAGGCAAAACGGTATTCAAAAATATAATCAAATATTCGCTTTCGGCGGCGGCGATATTCGCTCTCGCGGTATTCATGATCGCGGTGGCAAAAACGAAATATGCGGATCAGAACAATATGGTCGCGTCAGGCTCGGGCGTCAAAAACAGCGTATCCGAAACGACAATCGAACGCGGTATCGTAAACGAAAACGGAAATCTGGTGAATATTGACGAAGTGAAGATCAACGTATGCGAACTGCAGGGCGGAGAACCGAAAGAGATCGGCAGAGACGAGGTGAAAAATCCCGACCACGTGATCTACGCCGCTTCTAACGTTGTTGATGCGAGCGAAAAATACCGTTGTATTAAAAATGACGCCGTGACCGATCCCGATACGGACAGCTACATGTGTTTAGCTAAATTTGAGGACGGCGAGGAAAAATGGAGGATCGATTACAACGGCGCATACGGACCGATATCCGACTATATAGAACTCGAAAATGAAAACGTACTGATCCTGAGTCATGCGCGCCGTTATCGGACCGAGAGGTTCGCTGCGCTTCAGATGTACGACAAAAACGGGCAGACAGTATGGGGACCCGTGGAACTGCACGAAAAATACGATGAATTCGGATACCGTGTGGAAGCGCTCGGGCTGTATGCCGAAAACGGCATAGCGTATCTCGTATGCTATGAGGTAAATGAAGACGTTGTGGAATATGAACCGGGTAAATACAGTGTTTACGGAGAGGCGTTAAACAAGTTGATGATCGTCGAATTCTCGCTTGAAACCGGGCAAGAACTGTCAAGAAAATATAAAGAAACAAACCTGTACGCGCAATTATATGACGTCGACTGCATCGGCATGACCGAAGCCGGGTTCGTCATCGTTTATCAGAACAAAGAATGGGAGACGCGCGTGATGCTTGTCGACCGCGACTGCAGCATAGTCGGTATCAACTCATACGGCAGAGGATATGAATTCTATTCGGCAGAATCTCATAACGGCAAAATATACCTCAGCGGCAAGCTTATGCAGCCGGAAATCAATATGTACTATGATATGTATTTTCCCGATCCCGGTTTGATCTATTATAAAGCAGCTGTGAACAGCAGCTCAAATAACGAAAAACTGGTGAAAAAATTCAGAGAAGAGACGTCGGCGGTACTGCTCGTTTGCGACACGTCATTGAGACCGACACATATGTATACGCAGAAAGCCGCTTTCGGCGCCAAGCTGTATAAGACCGAAGACGGGCTCGTTTGGGACGTATGCGAAATAAGCTATGCGGGCCGGCCGATCATGGCAGGCGGCTCCGTATCGTATAGTTTCAACAAAAACGGTCTGCTTACGTCGCGTGAAGATAACGGCGAGATCTACGCCTCCGTCGGCGGAATGACCGCGGAATAAAAGCGGAAAATACGTTATTCATAATAAAAAACCGTTCAAATCCCTTTGCGGGACTTGAACGGATTTTTTTACGTTTTGCTTTTCTTTTTTCTTTTCATCGGTATCGCAAATACGACGATTATGGCGAAGACTATGGCGAAGATTATCTTTATCGTGAGAAATCCGTATCTGCCGCAGGCGTCCATATCGCCGGTAAAGAAATTATACGCGGTATAGTAAAGCAGGCTTCCGGGTATGATCGGGATTATGCCGGGTATGATGAATATCGTTACAGGGCATTTCCTGAGTTTTGAGAGCACGCGCGACAGTAAAACTATCGCGCAGGTGGCTGCAAAGGTGGCGAGAACTTCGGAGAGCGAAAAATACGTCATCGTGTAGTATATCATCCAGCTGACGATGCCGAGCAGGCCGCAGAAAACGAGCTGTCTTTTCGGGATGTTGAAAATTATACAGTAGCCGAACGTACTTAAAAACGAGACGGCGACGTTTACGAGAATGCTCAAAATATCCATACTCCGCCTCCTATATCAGCCCGAGAGAGGTGAAGACGATGATCGACACGCCGACTCCGACGGCTATGCCGACGGTTATCACGAGGGCGTCGATTATCCGCACCGCGCCGGAAAGGTAGTCGCCCGCCGCGATGTCGCGCACAGCGTTGACGGTGGACAGACCGGGAATAAGCGGCATTATGTCGCCGATTATCACCTTGTCGAGGTTCTGACAAAGTCCGAAATGGAACGACAGGATCGCAAGCGTGGCGAATATCACGCCGCAAACACCGGTGGTGAGCAGCTTCGAGAGCTGCGTTTTTTCAAACCGTATCGCAACGATATAGTATAAAAAGCCTATAGCCGCGCATACGAGACCGTCGATCAGATTACCGCCGAACATGATGCAGAACGCGCCGGAAGCGAGAGCCGTTGCGAGAAGACGTATTATGGGCTTCATCGGCGGGGCGTTCTGTATCTTTTCAAGCCTTTGCTCGGCTTCATCTATCGTGCATTTGCCGTCGGCGATATCGCGGGAGAGCGTGTTTATCGCGTCGATCCTGCCTAAATTCGTCGCCTGAGAGGGTATGGTGTTTATTCTCGTATAATCGCTCTTGCCCTCTTTGCTTTTGTTGAGCGATGAGAGGAATATGCCGTTCGTCAGAGTATAAAGATCGTAATCCCTGATATCGAAAGCGGCTAAAATATGGCTTATCGTGTCTTCGACTCTCGTTATGTCCGAGCCTGATTCGAGCAGAAGTCTGCCGGCTTTCGACGCGAGATCTATTACGCGGATACTCAAATCGTTTTCCATATCACACTCCGGAATAAGCGGAAAATCCTCCGTCGACCGGTATCACGACTCCGTTGACGAAGCCCGAGGCGCCGTTGTCGCACAGATACAGCAGAGTGCCGATCAGTTCGTCCGGTTCGCCGAATCTGCCGTCCGGCGTTGCGCGGAGTATCTTTTCGCTCCGCTCGGTGTACGAACCGTCTTCCTTTAACAAAAGCGTTCTGTTCTGCTCGGTGATGAAAAATCCGGGGGCGATCGCGTTGACCCGGATGCCGCACTTTGAAAAATGCACGGCGAGCCACATCGTGAAATTCGATACCGCCGCCTTTGCCGCCGAATAAGCGGGGATCTTCGTCAGCGGCGTGAACGCGTTCATGCTCGAAATGTTTATTATACGGCAGCCGCGGTTTATCATGCCGGCGGCGAACGCCTGCGTCGTCAGCAAAGCGCCTTTGAAATTGAGATCGAACACGAAGCCGACTCCGTCGGGATCAAGATCGAAAAACGATTTTACAGAGGGATCTTCTATATCGCCCGGCTCGAAATATTCCTTGCTTGTCGTCGCTCTCGGGTTGTTGCCGCCGGCGCCGTTTATCAGTATATCGCATTCGCCGTATTTTGCTTTTACCGCTTCGTGAGCTTTTTTCAGGCTTTCCTTATCGAGAACGCTGCACGGTACGGCGTAAGCCTCGCCGCCTTCTGATAAAAGTTCTTTTTCAAGAGCTTTCGCTTTTTCTTCGTTGATATCGAGCAGGGCGACCTTTGCGCCTCTTTTGCAGAGCTCGCGGCTGAATTTGCCGCATAAGACGCCCGCCGCGCCCGTGATCACGGCGACCTTGCCGCGTATTTCATCTGAATTTATCATAAAAGCCTCCTAAATGAGTTTTTTCTTTACTTCTATCGCAACGCCGAGTATCGCCGCTTCGCCCGTTGAAAAATCCTTTTCGGAAAGTATAAAGGGCTTATAAGACGGATTTTCGGGTAAAAGGAGTATCGTGTCGTTCTGGACCCTGTAACGCTTGAGCGTGGCTGAATCGCCTTCGACCATGCAGGCGACGATCTGACCGTTTTCCGCATAATCCTGCCGCCTGATCAGAACGAGCGAACCGTCGGTTATACCGGCGCCGATCATACTGTCGCCTTTCACGCGCAGATAAAAGTAACCGTCGGGATCGGCGACGTCGGCGTAATCGTAGCCTTGCAGATGTTCTTCCGCAATGATCGGAAAACCGGCGCGTATAGTGCCGAGAACGGGTACTTTGTGCCGTCTGTCGGCAGGGTAGATATTTTCAGACGCCTGCTTTGAAACAAGAAGAGAATCGACAGTAACGCCGAAATAAGCCGCTATCTTAGGCAGGTGCTTCGTGTAGGATTTGCTCTTGCCGCTTTTCCAGTCGCCGACCGTGGAAGGGCAGAAGCCGAGATCGTTCGTGAATTTGCGCTGAGCGCCGTTTTTCGTACCTATCAGCGCGAGTATGTTTTGCAGTACAGGATCCATAAAAAACTCCGATTTTCAAAAATGTTCGTAAATTTCGAATTTTCCTCTTGACAAAATGCGATTTTTGTGGTATAATATATACGTCGAATGAATTTCACGAACATTTGTATGATATCACATTATTCTTTCGTTGTCAAGGATATATGATAAAAAAATACGTCCGAATGAAATTTATCCGATAATACGCAACAGGGAGGTAAGGTCGGATCAACACAAAATCAACAAAACCGGACCGCGAACGCCGCTTTTTGCAAAGCGGTGTGAAAAAAATAGCGAACATTTGTTCGTTTTGCTTGAACGCTCTGCTAGTAAAGCTGAAATACGGCCTCGTTTCGATATGAAGTACAAGTATCTTACGAAAGCCGAAGATTACGCGCAGAACTGCCGTAAGAGCGGACTGCTTGCAAACAAGGCGGGATTTTTCAGGCAGTCAAAGATCACGCCGAAGGAATACGAAGCGTTCGTTCGCACAAATCCCGACGAGGCGGCGCTGATCGACGCGCTCTTCGAGGACGAGGCGCTTAACGCCGATACGAAAAAGCTGTCGGCGACCGTTCTCAACCTTTATATGAAATGCCGTTTCGGTTACGGCGAAAAAGAAGCGGAGACGTTCACCGTGGAAAGCGGTCACGACGAAGAGGACGCGGAATGAAAAAGATCGTACTGAAAGGCACGCCGTCGGATAAACAAAAGCTGCTTTTTTCTTCGAGGACCAAATATACCGCGTACGGCGGCGCGAGAGGCGGAGGCAAAAGCTGGGCGCTTCGCAGAAAGCTCGTTCTTATGTGCCTTCATTACCCGGGACTGAAGTGCCTCATCGTAAGACGTTCTTACAGCGAGCTGAGATACAACCATATACTCCCGCTCCGCTCCGAGCTCGGCGGCGCCGTTAAATATTCGGAAACGCAGAAGCTTATCACGTTTGAAAACGGCTCATCGCTCAAGCTCGGGTATCTTTCCGACGACGGCGATACGCTGCAGTATCAGGGGCTCGAATTCGATATAATCGCTCTCGACGAGGCGACGCAGCTCACCGAATATCAGTTCAACATTCTCAAAGCGTGTCTGCGAGGTACGAACCGTTATCCGAAACGTATGTATCTGACCTGCAATCCGGGCGGGATCGGTCACGGCTGGGTAAAGAGGCTTTTCATCGACCGCTCGTACAGGGAAGGGGAGGACCCGGACGATTATACGTTCATTCAGGCGACGGTCTTCGACAACACCGTACTGCTCGACAACGACGCCGAATACGTAAAGCAGCTGCAGAGCCTTCCGGACGCTTTGCGGCAGGCGTGGCTGTACGGTAAATGGGACGTTTTTTCGGGTCAGTTCTTTCCCGAATTCTGCGACGGGAAGCATATAATAAAGAATTTTGAACTGCCCGGGTTTTACAGGATCATCGGAGGTCTCGACTACGGATTCGACGCCACGGCGTTCCTTCTGATATGCGCGGACCGTTACGGCAGGCTCACCGTGATCCGCGAATTCATCCGCAGCGATCTGACTCTTTCCGCCGCGGCAGGAGCCGTCGCGGAAATATGCGCGGGATTTTGCGTCGATTATATCGCCGCTTCTCCCGACTTATGGAACAGACGTCAGGACAGCGGTATTTCCGGAGTCGAGACCATGACGAAAACGGCGGGTTTGCCGCCGCTCGTCAGAGCCGACGACCGCCGCGTAGCCGGATGGCGCGCGGTAAGAGAATATCTCGACGGCTCGCTTTTCGTATGCGAAGACTGTAAGGAGCTGATACGCGATATGTCGTCTCTGATCTACGATAAAAACGTCCCCGAAGACTGCTCCGATACTCCCCACGATATAACGCACCTGCCGGAAGCGCTGCGGTACGCCGTTATGTCGAGAGTATCCGCGGCAGAGATCCCGTCCGAGATCTTCGAGCGGCGTAAACGGAAATACGAAAACCGCTTTTCCGTGGCAAATTACTGAAAGGAAATTCACAAATGGAAAAAACAACAAAAGCGTGGGACAGATTCGAAGCCGGCCGCGATTACAAAAGGCGCATAGGTCTGTATCAGACGGTACGCGAAAACGAGCGCTTTTACAGAGGAGATCAGTGGTACGGAGTGAGATCCGAGGGACTTCCGACGCCGGTATTCAACATAATCAAGCGTATAACCGACTATATGATCGCCTCCGTAGTGAAACAGCAGGTCTCCGTCATATACAGCGACGATTCGATGCCGGTTACCGACGACTGCGAAAACAAAAAGCTTCTCAAACGCGGCATAGATCTGCTCAACAGAAACTGCGCCTACCGCTTCGACAAGTGCAAAATGGACGTCACGGTCAGACAGGCGCTGCTCGACGCGGCGATATCCGGCGACGGCGTATTCTACTGCTACTGGGATCCCGACTGCAGAACGGGCCAGGCGCACACGGGAGATATAAAGACCGTGCTCGTCGACAACGTTGACCTGTTCGTTTCAAACGTGAACAGCAGAGATATCCAGGAGCAGGATTACGTTATGCTCGCCGGGAGAGATACGGTCGAACATTTGTTCAAAGAGGCTTTGAAGAACGGCGTATCCGAGCGCGACGCGGAGAAGATCGCCGCCGACGACAATACCGGCACCGGAGCGTCCGACAGAGCCGATATGGAATCGTCCGAAGACGCGTACGCAACGTATCTCATCACGTTTTCGCGCGACGGGGACGGTTACGTATGCTTTGAAAAGAGCACGAAAGGCGTTGTTATCGCGAGAAGAAAAACGAAAATGAGGCGTTACCCCGTGGCGTATTTCGCGTGGGAAAAGGCGAAAGGCAGCTTTATCGGCACCTCTCCCGTCACGTCGCTTATCGAAAATCAGAAATATCTGAACAAGGCGTACGCGATGGTGATGAAGCATATGACCGATACGGCGTTTTCCAAGATCGTTTACGACAAGACGCTGATCCCCGAATGGTCGAACGAGGTCGGCGAGGCGATCGGCGTACGAGCCGGCGGCGACGTCAGATCCGCCGCCGCGGTGATCGGTACGGGGAGCCTCGAATCGGGATTTCTCGACGTTATCGCCATGACTCTTTCGCATACGAAAGAGATGATGGGCGCGACGGACGCGGCTCTCGGCGAGGTGGAGCCCGACAACACGTCTGCGATACTCGCGCTGCAGGAATCGTCTGCGATACCGCTCGAAAATCTCCGCCGCAACGTATACGACTGTATCGAGGACGTCGCCCTGATCTGGGCTGACATGCTCCTCGAATACTATCCCGCCGGCAGGCTCGTGCTCTGCCGCGGCAAAGACGGTACCGACAGAGCGGAGAAAATGCCCGATATCAGATCGCTCAAGAATTCGCTTCTGTCGGCAAGAGTCGACGTCGGAGCCGGTCCGGGCTTTTCGCAGGCTGTAATGCTCAATTCGCTCGATAAACTGCTTCAGGGCGGATATATCACGTTTGAACAGTATCTCAAACGTCTTCCGGAAGGAATAGTGAAGGACAGAGAGGAGCTCATCGAATATGAACGGTCAAGACAAGACAAGATTTGACGCGGAAATAGAGGAATTCACCGAAAAGTTTCCCGACGGCGATCTCGACGCCGTGCCGGAATACGTGTGGCAAAAGGTGAAGGAGGGGCGGAAGCTTGCCGAAGCGTACTCTGAATACGAGAGCGAGAAGAAAGCCGAGGCTGATGAAGCGAAGCTCGTCAACGAGCTTAACGCCTCCAACTCGAGCGGCAAGCTCGGAACGAAGCCGGCGAAGGCCGTATACACCGCGAAAGAGGTCGCGTCGATGTCGGCGGACGCGATCAGAGAAAATTACGACGACATAATAGAAAGCATGAAAGCCAAAGGCTTTTACGCGTAAAAAAAGAAAGGAAGAATGAAAATATGGCACTGTCCTATTTTATCCCGACCGTCTGGTCGGAAACACTTTACAGAGAGCTTGACCGTGAATATATAGCGGTCAAAAACTGCAGCAGAGACTTCGAAGGCGACATCAAAAACGTGGGCGATACTGTCAAGATCGTCGGCGTATCGCCCGTAAGCGTGTTCAATTACACGAAAAACACCGATATGAGCGCGCCGGAAGAGCTTACCGATTCGGTGCGTACTCTGCAGATCAACGTCGCGAAGGCGTTCAATTTCGCCATCGACGACATTGACAAAGCCCAGGCTACGCCGAAGCTTATGAAAGAGGCGATGCACGTGGCGGCTTCGGCTCTTGCAAACGAAGCAGATAAATACGTATACGGACTTTACGGCGGCGTGGCGGCGGATCAGACCATGACGGTGACGGGACTTTCGACCTCCGACGTCATAAACGCTCTGCTCGAGGTCAAACAGAAGATGCTCGAAAACGACGTAGCCGGCAACGAAGAGATAATCCTCGAGGTACCTCCGGCAGTCGCTTCGAAAATAGTCAAGGCGAGGATCCTGAACGGTACCGACAACACGGAAGCCCTCGATAAAGGCTGTATCGGCACGTTCATGGGCTTCAAGGTCTACGTTTCGAACAACATCAGATCTTCCAACGTGAGCGAAAACGGCGAAACGCTGAAATATTACAAGTGCTTTGCGAGAACGAAACGTGCGATCACGTTCGCGGAACAGCTGAACGAGATCGAAGCGTACCGTCCCGAACTCCGTTTCGCAGACGCCGTCAAAGGTCTGCATCTGTACGGCGCGAAGATCGTTTACCCGAAGGAGCTTCTGCTTCTGAACGTAAACGTTGCGGCGTCCGACGACTGATCATGCGTTTATCGGACGTTTATGAGACCGCCGCGGCTCTGATATCGGAAGCTCCCGACGGCTCCGACAACGCGGATCTTAAAAGAAGAGCGCCGTTTCTTTTATCCGGAATAATCACGGAACTGAAACCGCTCGACGACGCGGAAAACGGTGAAGCGAAATTCGGCGATTACCGTTTTGAAGATCTCGACGCCGATTTCCCGCTTTGCGACGCGCTTGCGCCGGTATGCGCCTACAAGCTCGCATATCTGCTCGCGGCGGATGAAAACACGCCGTTATATCAGGTATTGAAGAGCGAATACGAATCGGCGAAAAGAGCGTTCATACGGTCGCTCCCGGCGGCGGTGCACAGGATAAAAAACGTTTATTGAATCGGAGGTTCTATGGGAAGATATGTAAAAAGCACCGCGGACGTGTTTTATACGGATTCTTTTCACGGACTTGACGTCTCCGGGGAGGAAAAAAGAAGCTTTTCCTCCCCGGTATATATGAAAAATTTCCGTATAACGGAAAAGAGAATACTGCAGAAGCGGTGCGGATATAAAACGGTCGCGTCGGGGTTGTCTTCCGACGACTGTTACGGCGGGCTTGTCGGCGGCAGATGCGTTTTCGTATATAAGAAATACGATACCGTTTACGCCGTGTCGGCGGAGAACGGAGAAGCGATAGCTTCACACCGCGCCGGTTACGACAGAGTCGGTTTCGTACTGTTCGGCGGAAAGCTGTACGCAATAGGCAAGGACACGTTTTTATCGTTTGACGGAACGGTTTTTTCAGAGCCCGAGCCTTATATACCGACCGTTGCGGTCGCATCGTCGCCGAACGGCGGCGGTCAGATACACGAAAGCATCAATCTGCTTTGCAATAAGGCGAAGATATCGTATTCGCCCGACGGGATTTCTACGGTATTCAAGCTGCCCGATATCGCTTCTGACGCGGTATCCGTACAGATCGACGGAAATACCGCATCCGGCTATACGTATTCGGCGGAAAACGGGACCGTTACGTTTCAGTCGCCGCCGCATGAGGGGACGGACAGCCTCGTAATAACGTTTACGCTGCGACCCGGTACGGTAAAGGATTCCGATATGCCGGGACCGCGCTTCTGCGTTTACGGGGGAGATACGGATACGAGAGTCTTCGCCTTCGGCAGAGATAACGTGATACGCTATTCCGACGTTACGGAAAAGGGCGCGGATATATCGTATTTCCCCGCCGACAATTTCGTATCGGCGGGCGACGGAACTTATAAGGTTACCGCGCTCGTACGCCATTACGACAGGCTTGTGATATTCACCGAGAGAGAAACGTGGTATCTTTATAGGTCGAGCGTGGACTACGACGGATATCCGAAACCGTCTTTTCCCGTATTTCCGCTCAACTCGGCGGTCGGATGTATCGGCGGCGGAGCGGCTTTCGCCGACAACTGCCCCGTTACGCTCTCGCATGACGGCATTTACCGCTTCGGAAAGACCAATCTGCGCGACGAGAGAAACGCCGAGCGGATATCCGACCGGGTAAGCACGTATCTTACGCCCGAATTTTTATCCGGCGCGGCGGTATACGATAACGAGACCGATAAAGAACTGTGGTGCGCCTGCGGCGGCGCCGTGCTCATATACAATTACGGAATAAACGAATTTTACGTTTACGACGGAATAAACGCGAAAATGATGTTCGGTCATAACGGATCCGTCGCTTTTTACGACGGCGACGCGATAAAGGTTTTCGATAAGAACCTGTCCGAAGACGACGGGGAGAAGTTTTCAGCCGTATACGAGAGCGGATTCGTGTTTTTCAACAAGAGCAAAAAGAAAAGACGGCTCAAACGCGTCTGCGTGACGCTTTTGCCCGACAGCAAGCCGTCTTCGGTGACTCTCACCGCCGTACCGAACAGAGGTCAGGCGAGGTCGTACGGTCTGCACGGAGAATTCCGCCGGGTGAGATTCAATTTCGAAAACGTCGATTTTACCGATCTCACGTTCGAATGCGAAGCAAGACCCGATCCGGTGGAGCTGAGGACCGATCTTTCCTCCTTCGAAGCGCTGAAAATCCGGATCGAAAATTCAAATTCCGAACGCGCCGCCGTAACGGGCGTCGTGCTTACGGTGGATTGAGGCTGATATGGAAAACGAAGATTACGCGGTAAGCCTCGAAAGGCACGAACAGATGATTAAATCGATACAGCATCAGCTGAACGAGCTCAAATCCGTTTCGGCGGAAATAAAACAGATGAACGCGGCTCTGATCGAGATGACGAACGAGATCAAGCATACGAACGCATCGCTTTTGTCGTGCGAGGTGAAGATAAACGATCTGCAGAAGATCCCGGCTTCGAGATTCGAAAAGCTGATCGGAGCCGCGGTCTCAGCCGTCGTATGCGGAATAATCGGATACATCATAGCGAGATTTTTCGGCTGACGCGTCAAAAAAGAAAGGAATTATCAATGGCAATAAGAGAATGCAAAGACGATCTCAATATCATTTCGTCTCTGCCCGATACTCCGGCGCCGCCCGAATTCACGGCGACGGCGCTGAAGGCGAAATTCGACAGAGCGGCTCTGCTGCTCAAATCATACATCAACGACAGGCTCATACCCGATATCGAAAACGAAATGCTCGCTACCGCGACCGGTGAAGGCGTTTACAGATACATACCGTCAAAGGTGCCGATCGCCTCGTTCACGACTCCCGGCGAATACACGTTCGATACGTCTGAATCCGGATCGTTCAACGGCATCTACGATATCGTCGTTATCGGCGGCGGAGGCGGCGGAAGCACGCCTTCGGCAAACGTGCTGACCGGCGGTACGGGCGGCGGCTCCGGCGCGGTGACCGAGATCGTCGGCGTCCCGCTTGACGGAGAATATACCGTGAACGTCGGCTCCGCAGGCGCTTCCGGAGTCGGCAGCGGAACGTCCGGCGAAAGCTCGTATATAAGGAGCGGCGATTATTCGTTTATGAAATTCGCTTTCGGCGGCCGCGGATCTTCGCAGTCTTCGAAGATCGGCTTTGCCGGCGGTATAGGCGGATCGGACAGCGAATACGGAGACGGGACCGTATCGTACGGTCACGGCGGCGACAACAGATACGGCAGAGGAGCGAGAGGCGCCGATACAGCCGACAGCGTGATGCCGGCAAGCGGTTACGGAGCGGGCGGCTGGGGCAGTTTCGCCCCGACGCACGGCGCGGTGCTCATATACGGTTACGTAAGGCAGACCGTGACGGCGGAGGTAAATGAAAATGAACAGTAATACAAAATCATACGAGAGCTATCAGATGCTCGCAAAGCTGCTCAATTCCGAGCGCAAAGAGAATATCGACAAGGCGTATAACGCGCTGCTTGCCGCGCTGAACGAGTCGTACGGCGAAAAAGAGAAGTCCTCGTCCGACGAGTACAAGGAGAAGAAAAACACCCTTGCGAAAAACAAAGCGAAAGCCGAAAAATATCTCGGTTATTTCATGACCGAAAAAGGGTACGATAACTCCGGTATCGAAGCAGACGCGAAAAACAAGGCGCAGATCGCTTATAACGCCGATATGGCGGCGCTCGACCGCGAAGAGGAAAGGAGCAAAGCGGCTCTTGAAGCGAAGCGTCGCGAAGAGGCGGCGAAAAACGAGGCGGAACGCGCCAAACAGCTCGGCAAAGCCGACGCCGATCTCGAAGATCAGCTGAACAAGCTCAAAAAAGAGCAGGACAAAACAGACGTGAACCGCGAAAAGCTCGAGCTTGAAAAATATCTGAAAGAAAAGGAGATCGAGTATAAAAACGTGAAGGAACACAGCGCGTCCGGCGGCGGTACCGACAGCGAAAAGCTGAACGCTTACAGATATCTGACGTATAAGTCGATGGTCGAAAAAGCGCAGAGCATGACCGATAAATACGAGCTTGCGGCGTTTTACGACTCCGTCACCGGCGCGAATACAGAACAGGCGACAGAAATACTCGGCTTTTCAAATTACAGAAATCTCATAAAAGAGATCGAAAACAGACAGAAAGCGCTGAAAGAAGAGGAAGAGTCGGAGGAAATGATAAAGTCTCTTTATTCGCTGTTCGTCTCAAGATCCGGCAGGGAGTATCACGGCGTAACGTACAGACGTCTCGCCGGCGATCTCAAAGCGGATAAGATCGGAACGTTTACGAAGAAACAGCTCGACGAAGCGTACGACAGATATAAAAACGATCTGGACAACGGATTGTTCAAAAACGGCAATTAACGGCATAGAGTAAGAGGGATAATCGGGAACTGTAAATCGTAAATTTCCGGTTAAGACCTCACTCGTGCGACTTCCGTGCGGCTTTGCCGCCCTTGGGGGTGCCCACCCCTACAACCCCCAAACCCCCTTAACCCCTCCCGGATTATCCGGGGCGCGCCGCCCCCGTATGAATAATACGGGGAGAGGGGGAGTGCGGGGGATTAAGGGGGCGGGTGGGGGTTCCCCCGCAAGCGGTGGGATCGCAGTGAAATACTACGTTGCAACTCTTGGGGGTGCCCACCCCTACAACCCCCAAACCCCCTTACCCCTCCCAAAGTCGTTTCACTACCTTTGGGGCGCGGCAGGCTGACGCGAAGTAAGAAGTAAAAGTGAATAGTGAATAGTGAAGGTGTCGCTTACGCGACTTCCGTGCGGCTCCGCCGCCCTTGGGGATTGCCCACCACTACTGATCCCCAAACCCCTTACTCCCCT
>CACYEW010000089.1 GCA_902773455.1 uncultured Ruminococcus sp. | reverse complement strand
GCGGGCGGCAGCGTGCCGTACTGCAGTTCTATCGCCGTTTTATATATTTCTTTTCTTCTTTCCTCCCATTCCTCCGGTTTCGTTATGCGTTTGCCGGAATCAAGTATGAACGGGTCGGGCAGTTTACCTGACAGTTCGTACTCCGTGATCTTCAGGGGATATTCTTTTTCGGTCATGATCCTGTCTCCTTATCTGAATATTTTCAGTATATTTGCCGCTTCTTCAGCGTGCTTATCAAAATCGGCTCCTCGGCTGCATTCGAGAGAGACGATACCGCCGTAACCGATCTGTTTCAGTTTATCCGCCCATTCTTTGATTTTCGGCAGATCTTCTTCACGGGGATAACCGCGGTCGGGATCGGGGCGGGCTATGTGTACGTGACACAATTCACCCGGTGAAAGCAGATCGAGATCGTTCAGGTCTTCGCCGTTTGAATAAAAGTGAAACAGATCGAGCAGGCACAGAACGTTATCCCTGCCTGTCCTTCTGCGGATTTCGATACATTCCCTGAGCGTGTTTATCAGATTCGATTCGGCATAGCGCAGCGGTTCTATCGCAAGCGTTATGCCGTGTTCTTCGGCACGGCCGCCGATGATATCCATGACGTGAATAAAACGCTCTTCGGCTTCTCTGCGGTCCATACCTTCCGGCACCGAGCGCGCCGCGCCGCTGCCTACGACCATTATTTTTACGCCGAGTATGCCGGCAGCCTCGTAATTACGCTCCGCGTAAGAGAGCAGCTGCATATCGGTCTGCTCATACAGCTTCATATCTCCCGGGAAAAAGCCGTTAGTCGATCTTATGATCAGCCCGCTTTCCTCCGCCTGCCTGCGGAAAGATACGAGTGCGCCGTTATCCATACCGCGAATAACGACCGCCGCCGGTTCCAGACATTCAAATCCGCAACCCGCCGCGTACGGCAGCGTTTCAGTACCTCCGCAAATACCGAGTTTCATAATACAGCTCCTTTGATTTTTATCACTTTTTTGGGTCAGCGTTCATATTACCGCCAAAAATCAAATTCTTTTCATATAATATTCTTTTTTTATTTCGGGTTTGCCGCCGGATGAGACATAGCGTTCGGAATATACGGATTTTATTTGCTTGTATTTTTTGATCTGCAGCAAGATCTCGTCAAGCACGGCTTGCTTTGAATTATGCGGCTTTCCCGAATCATCGAATTTTCCGACGCATATATACGTGTGCGGCAGGGCGGCTAAAGGAGAATCGTTGAAAAAGCCGATACCGTATTTTTGTTTAATACGGTATTCGTTTTCTCCGAATCCGCTCGGCTCGATATAAACAGAATTTGTTTCCGTCAGATTTTCTCTGCATTCGCTTTCCGGAAGAGGTGCGTCAATTCTTACGGATCCGAAAGCCGTCATATATTTTACTAATTCAAAACGGTTGAAAATAACGTCAAACAGTTCCGACAGAACGATACAGTCGCGGTCACATTTTGCGGTAAGATTGAAATCGCTTATAACTATATCCCATTTTCCTTTGAAACCGGATATAAAATCCAGATACGCTTTTACGGAGTCGGATAATCTGCAGGCGGTATTGTCATAGACGAAAAACCTGCACGTATCGCTTTCTTTTTCCTTTACCGCCGTATACGTTACGGATTTTACGGTAAAATTATCTTTATAATATTTCAAAAAGGCTTTGCCGAAATCATATATTCCGTCAAGTTCATAGTATCTTTCATCAAAACCGCTTAACATACCGTCCGTTTCTTCGGATAATTCAAATTCATCGGGGACTTTGCATTTGTTTTCTTTTTTGACGACTTCGACAAATTCGCATATCAAAGAGGTCAGCGGACCGATGCCGAGATCTTCGGCGCAAACGTTAAGATCGCCGAATAACAGTCGGGATGAGTTAAACAAAAATTGAGAAAACCCTCCGTTGTTGACTTCCGCCGCCAGCGTTGACAAAACGTAATAGACGTATAAATTGTGCGGCAGCGCTGAAAGCTTATGATTATCCTGAAGATACTGAATGTAAGCAAAGAAGTTTTCTTCATATAAAAACGTATCGGGATTTTTATACAGTTTTTGAGTGATTTGTTTATCCATCGGTATACTCCTTAAAATTCAGCAGGCCGCAAAAACCGTATACCGCCCGACCGTTGATACCATTATACATCACGATAAGCAATTTGTCAACAGATAAAAAGAAAAGCGCCGGTTAAGGCGCAGATCGGCTCAAACGGCGTGATGTAATCGCTTGCGAATCAATATAACCCGCCAAAGGCGAATAGAGTTGAAAAGCCTCGCAAAAGCGAGGCTTTTCTGGCAACGACGAACATTTTAGATCGGATGCTGCGAAAGAGCCCTATTTTTGTGTTTTCAGAAAAACCGTGCAAACAGTTTTGATCGGGCGAACGAACGGTTTAGATCGATTCAAGTGT
>CACYEW010000088.1 GCA_902773455.1 uncultured Ruminococcus sp. | reverse complement strand
GGCAACGCGGTGCAGATCGTCAGCAGATGCACGTCGAAGTTATCGAACGGTTCGCCCGTGCGTATTTCCGACGAGAGCAGAAAAGATCTCATCGCCCGCGCCGAGGCGTATGAAAGAAACGCGTACCGCGTTACCGCGATAGCCTCGAAGATATCGAGATACAACAATCTCGACAGCTCGGATTACTGTGAAAACGATCTTTGCTTCGAAGGATTTTTCGTAATGCGCGAGCCTTATCCGGCGTCGACGGCGGACTCCGTCGCGACGTTATCGTCAATGGGCGTGAAAACGGTCATGTTCTGCGACGATATGACGAGACAGAGCGTCAATCTCGCCGAAAAGATCGGTATTTGCAGAGACGAAACTCAGAAGCTCACCGCTCCCGAATTTGCGACCTCAAACATAAATATCCTCGGGCTGAAAATGCTTTCTTACAGACTGTTCTGCGGACTCGGCAACGCGCAGAAAAAATACGTGAACGACGTTTTCGTTGAAAACGGTGAAAAGCTCGGCGTGGTCGGCAGGCATCTGTACGATATCTCGCTTATGAACGACGAAAACACTACGGCGTTTGCCGTGACGAATATTCACGAGGAAAAACCGAAAATAGATGAAAACGGTTATTACGTCCCGGAAACGAGCGAGGCTCTCAAACGCGCCTCGGACGTTCTGATAGCTCCCGCCGATAAGAAAGGCAAAGGCGGCATAAACGCCGTTCTGAAAGCCGTGCTGATGTCGCGGAAAGCGTGCAACAACGTATATAACGCAACGGTCTACCTTGCGGTATCGAACGCCGTTCGCTTCATTTTATCGTCCGTGGCTGTATTTTCGGGACTTTTCGTTATGACTCCCGCACAGATGCTTTTTTCCGGAATGGTACTCGATCTTTTCGCCGTAATCTCCGTATTTTTATCCGATAACAGAGAAATGTCTGTTTCGGCGGACCTGATGAAAAAAGCCGAAAAGAAGCCTTTACGCCCCGTATTGACCGCGCTGACGTATTTCGCCGCCGCTTCTTTGTCGGTCTTTGCGTCGGCTCTTCCGGCGCTGCTTATCGGATGCACTCCGGCGCAGACGGGAGTCGTATGTTTTGCGGCGCTGATGCTCACACAGCTCGCGCTTTGCAGACAGATCACGCGCGGCGATTTCGGTTTCAAAGCCGGTCTGACGGGTCTTTTCGTGATACTGGTCCTTGCCGTCGCCGAATATCTTGCTCTTTCCGCCGTATTCGATTCCTTCTTCGATTCGTTTATGACGGGCAGCACGGCGTTTTGGGGGATTCTTTTGTCGCTGATCGCGCCGGCGGTATGTACCGTCACGGTCAGACTCGGTCGGTTGATAAGGAGGAAAAAATGAAATTCGGAAGAATAATTGCCGCGATCGTTTTGCTTTGCGTCGTTTTTTCGACCGTTTCCTGCTCGGGGCAGAAATACAGAATAGCGGTAATAACCGACGTTTCCGAAATTGACGGCAACACGGTCAGCCGCTACGCGTGGGAAGGCGCGGCGGCGTACGCGGAAAAGCATAACGTATCGTGCGCTTATTATAAGCCGTCTAAGGAGGACGCGTCTGTACTGTTCGATTCCGTCGCAAAAGCCGTTTCGGGCGGCGCCGAAATAGTCGTATTATCGGGAAAGATGTTTGAAACGGTCTGTTATAAAGCCCAGAAGGAATATCCGGACGTTTGCTTCGTTTTGCTTGACGGACAGAGCCGTGACGAATCTGGTACGGTGACTTATATAGCTTCGAACACGGCTTGCGCCGTATTCAACGAAAAAGACGCGGGCTTTGCCGCCGGATACGCTCTCGTCGCGGACGGTATAACCGCGTTAGGCTTCGTCGGAAGCGGAGAAAACTGTTTTGCGGGATTTATTCAGGGCGCCGATAAAGCCGCGGCTGAACGCGATCTCGACGTTAATTACGAAGCGTATTTCGTCAAGGATTACGACAGCGCGGAAAGTATAAAAACAAAAGCGGAAGAAATGTATACGGACGGAGTCGACGTCATACTCACCGAAGGCGACGGAACGCTTAAACCGGTATCCGACGCCGCAAAAGAAAAAAACGGCAGGCTCGTCGGTTCTTATACGGATAAAAGGTATTACTCCGAGAGGGTGATAACGTCTGCGGTCAAAAACTATGAATACGTCGTAAACCGGATAGTGACGGCGTATTTTGAAAACAGATTTTCCGAATACGGCGGGAAAGTCACCGTTTACGGCAAGGATAACGGCGGAACGGGGCTTCCGACGAAAGTGAACAGCGATTCAAACGGAAACGCTTTCGACCGGTTCACCGCCTTCAATGCCGGCGAGTACAGAGAACTCGTTTCGAAAATGGCGTCGGGAACGTACGGTACCGTAAACGGTGAAGGCGTTTCGGCGCCCGGAGCGGATATCGGAAATATGCTCGGGCTCAAAAGATCCGTTTACGGTTTTCCGGAAACCGAAGAGGAAGCGCCGCAATGACGCTTGTGCAATATGCACAAAAATCAGAGCCGAAAATTTACATTTGCACCAAGCGGAAAATGAAAAAAAGTCTTGATTAAATTAAATATTTAGTGTATAATATAGTTTAGTGTGGCGCGATATGCCATTAAATATTACGGTTTATATACCGATAACAATAAAAAGGAGTAAATTATGGGAAAAAACATCCGCAATGTCTGCCTCGTCGGCCACAGCGGCCACGGTAAAACAACGCTTGCCGAGGCTATGCTTTTTATGACGAAAGCGACCTCCCGTTTCGGAAAGATCTCCGACGGAAACACAGTTCTTGATTACGATAAGGAGGAGATAAAGCGCGGTTTTTCGATCTCGCTTGCGGTCGCACCCATTACTTGGAAAAACACCAAGATCAATTTCATCGACACTCCCGGTTATCTTGATTTCTACGGCGAAGTCGCCGAAGGCGTCAGCGTAGCCGACAGCGCGGTCATCGTTGTCGACGGTAAATCCGGCGCCGACGTCGGTACCGAGCTTGCATGGGAGCGCGCTTCCGAAAGAGGCATTCCGAAGGCGTTCTTTATAAACAGATTCGACGATCCCGAAGCAAAATTCGAGAGAGTTTTCGACGATCTGCGTGAAAAATTCGGTTCCACCGTCTGCCCGATAGTCATACCGATGATCGACGGCGGCAAGGTCGTCGGATTCCTCGATCTTATCGATATGCGCGAATACGTTTACGACAAAGACGGCAAGCATCAGGAAGCCGAAATCCCCGCAAGCTTTGTCGAAACGGCGAAGAAATACAGAAACGAACTGCTTGAATCCATAGCCGTCACGAGCGAAGAGCTTATGGAAAAGGTACTTATGGAAGAAGAAGTTACGAGAGAAGAAGCGGTCGAAGCGATACACATCGGCTTCAACAGCGGTGATATCGTTCCCGTTATCTGCGGCGCGGCGGCAACGCTCAACTGCGTCGACGTTCTGCTCGATCAGATATCCGATTATTTCCCGTCGCCCGAAGTCGCGAACAAAGCGAAGGTCATCGACGGCGAAGAGGTTAAAACGGTCACTCTCTCCGAGTCGGATCCGACCTCGGTATTCGTATTCAAGACCATAGCCGACCCGTTCGTTGGTAAAATGTCGTTCTTCCGCGTAATGAGCGGCTCGCTCAAACGCGATACTTCTCTCAAAAATCCCGAAAAGGGCACGACTGAGAAATTCGGTCATATCTTCACCATCTGCGGTAAAGATATGAAAGAAGTCGAAGAGATCGAATTCGGCGATATCGGCGTTACAACGAAGCTCGCAAACGTCAATACGAACGATACGCTTTCAGCCGCTCCCGCGGCTCTGCCGTATGCGAAGATCGTCACGGACGAGCCTTGTATGAGAATAGCGGTCGCACCGAAAGCAAAGGGCGATGAAGAAAAGATATCCCAGGGCATTCAGAGACTCTGCGAAGAAGACCTCACGCTCCGCTTCGAGAACAACCCCGATACGAAGCAGTTCGTTCTCACCGCCGCAGGCGACATACACGCAGACGTAACGCTCTCCAAACTCAAAACGAGATACGGCGTATCCGTCGACACGTCCGCTCCGAAGATCGCTTACAAAGAAGCCATCAAGGGCAGATCCGACGTACAGGGCAAACATAAGAAACAGTCCGGCGGTCACGGTCAGTACGGCGACGTCAAGATCAGATTCGCTCCCGGCGACAACGGTCTTGAATTTACCGAATCCTGCGTAGGCGGTTCCGTTCCGAAGAACTTCCATCCCGCAGTTATCAAAGGTCTTGAAGAAGCCATGCAGGAAGGCGTTCTCGCCGGATTCCCGATGGTTGGCCTCAAAGCCGATCTGTACGACGGTTCTTACCACGAAGTCGACTCGTCCGAAATGTCGTTCAAACTCGCCGCAAGACTTGCCTATAAAGAAGGTATGGTCAAAGCCGGCCCGATCATACTCGAACCGATCGGCGATATGAAAGTTACCGTTCCCGGGGACTATATAGGCGACGTAATGGGTACGATCACCAAGAAGCGCGGCAGAGTCATGGGTATCAACCAGGCGGCGAAGAAGGGCTATCAGGTAGTTGAAGCCGAAGTACCGTTCTCCGAAGTAGCCGATTATCCGACCGTTCTCCGCGCCATGACGCAGGGCAGAGGCAAGTACACCATAGAATTCATCCGCTATGAAGAAGTACCTGCTCAGAACGCCGAAAAGATCGCAAAAGAAGCTCTCGCCGCAAAGAAAGACGAGCAGTGATCTACAAATAGAATAATATAAATGAGGGCGAATTTTGCCCGACCGTCATTAGGGAAATAAACCGAAAAAAGTAAGGAACTTAAAAATGCATCGTTACCCGAGTTTCAGAACATGCGCAATGCGCGCGCTTCCTCTGCTGATTGCGTTTGCCTTACTTCTTCAAGGGGTTTGTACGGTAAAAGCCGTAAATCTTTCCGGATTGAATTCGGAAAAAAGGCACGTGGAATGCAGCGAACTGTCGGATGCCGCAAAGGCGTATTATACCGGCGAGTTTTCAAGAGAGAACCTGATGTCTTTATCAGGCGCCGCGGATCCGTCAGACAGTTACGAGGCGACCCGTAACAACCCCCTTTACGAAGCGATACGGACGCTGATGCAGTCTACGTTAGACAAAAGCAGCATTCCCGGCTACGGCGGATTCGGGCAGAATTCGCTTGCTTATTACTGGAATATGACGGATACGAGTCCGGACGTTGACAACACGAAATCTTCACACTTCCTGATGTTCTATTCGGACGCGGCATATGAATACCCCGGCAACGCGTTCTCGATGAACAGGGAACACGTTTGGGCAAAAAGTCACGCGTCTTTCCACGAAACAAACGGAGGAGCGGATCTGCATCATCTGCGGCCGACTGTCAGCGCTGTCAACGAAGTAAAAAGCGATTATATATTCGGCTACGTAGACGAAGTATATTTATCGGGATACCTGACCGGCGAGCTGAACGGAGAAGAGATATACAAAGTACATAAAGGAAACGTCCTGTTCGAACCGAAAGACGACGTTAAGGGAGACGTTGCCCGTATACTTCTTTACGTTTACTGCTGTTGGGAACAACCGAATCTGTATTCGGACGTGGAAACGTCGAAGCTTCCCGATTTCGATCCGGACGATACCGTCAACACCGGCGTACGCGTCATCGAGGATCTGCAAACGCTTTTGAACTGGTGCGAAGACGACCCTGTCGATACCTGGGAAATGCGGCGCAACGACCTCGCGCAAGAGGTGCAGGGCAACCGCAACGTGTTTATCGACTACCCTGAGCTCGCCTGGCGTTTGTTCGGGATCGAGATACCGGCAGGACTTAAAACGCCTACAAGGATCGGCTGCGATCACGAATGGTCAGAGCCTGTATACGTGCATTCGGGATGTACGACTCCGGGAACCGTGAGTCTGACCTGCTCCGTATGCGGAAACGTGCATACCGTACCCGCCCCCGCAAAAGGTCATAAAGACGCGGACGGCAACCGTATTTGCGACGATTGCGGCGCGGCGCTTATCGGTATATTCGAAAGGACCGAAACGCTCGCCGAAAAAGACCATTTCATATTATATAATCCCGATTCCGGTAAAGCGATATCAGCGACCGTAAACTCAAGCAACCGCCTTAACGGAGCGGACGTGATCGAAACGGACGGAACGATAACGCTCGAAGGCGAAGCTGCGGTTTTTATCGCGGAACCTGCCGAAGAAGGAGGCGTCTGTCTTTTGCATAACGGCAGATATCTGACCACCCCGAAAAAAGGCGGCAGACTGTTCTGGACCGATGAAAAAGACGATTATTCCGTATGGTATTTCCGCGACGCGGGAGACGGATGCGTGTATATCGTAAACGCTGTTGCCGGCAACGATTACGGAAGCTCCGCCATCGAATACTTCAACGGCGCTTTCACGACGTACAGTAATCCGAATTCAGACCTGTTCAAAATACGGATCTACGCTCACGCAGATCATATATGGGAAACGGTCACGTTTACCGAAGCCACTTCAACCGAACCGGGATCCCTGATATGCCGCTGCGCGGGATGCGGAGAAACGAAGACCGAAGAGATACCGATCCCGGAATACAGCGCCGAATCCGATTCAATGAACCGTGAATGGAAAAAGGGAAGCGGCGTTGATCTGCAGTTCGCGTTTCACCGCTCGTATAACGATACGGAGTGCCGCGACCGCTTCACAGGTATGAAGATAGACGGCGTAAGCGTGCCGGGGTGTGAAGAATACTGCCCG
>CACYEW010000087.1 GCA_902773455.1 uncultured Ruminococcus sp. | reverse complement strand
TGGAGAAGTCGGGTTTTTCCGCTGAAATGATCGGCGCGCCTTCGATTGCGGGAGCTGTTTCAGCGGGCTTTTCAGACGTCTCGGATTCACCGGACTTTTCGCCCTTTTTACCGTCTATGGACTTCATAGTCGGGAACAGGAGAACGTCGCGGATGGCGGGAGTATCGGTAAAGAGCATACAAAGTCTGTCTATGCCGTAGCCGATGCCGCCCGTGGGAGGCATGCCGATCTCGAGTGCGTGCAGAAAATCTTCATCCGTATGCTCGGCTTCGTCGTCGCCTTTGGCGAACTGTTCTTCCTGCGCGGCGAAACGCGCGCGCTGATCTATCGGATCGTTAAGCTCGGAATAGGCGTTGCAGATCTCCCAGCCGTTCATGAACATCTCGAAGCGTTCGACGTGGCGCGGGTCCTCGGGCTTGCGCTTGGTGAGCGGCGAGATCTCGACCGGGTGATCGGTTATGAACGTTGGCTGTATGAGTTCTTTTTCAACGTATTCTTCAAAGAAGAGATTGAGTATATCGCCTCTCTTGTGGCGTTCTTCGTAAGCTATGCCGTGCGCATTCGCGGCTTCGCGCGCTTCTTCAAGCGTATCGATCTTATCAAAATCGACGCCGGCGTATTTTCTCACGCTCTCGACCATGGTCACGCGCGCGAAAGGCCTGTCGAGATCCATCCCGACTCCGTTATACGTTATTACGCCCGTTCCGAGCACCTCGTGCGCGACGTGGCGGAGCATATCTTCGGTAAGATCCATCATACCGTGATAATCCGTATACGCCTGATACAGCTCCATAAGCGTGAATTCGGGGTTATGGCGCGTATCTATGCCCTCGTTTCTGAACACTCTGCCGATCTCGAAAACTCTCTCGAGACCGCCGACGATAAGGCGCTTCAGATACAGTTCGAGAGATATACGGAGTTTGAAATCTTCGTCGAGCGCATTGAAATGCGTTTCGAACGGTCTTGCGGCGGCGCCGCCGGCGTTCGCCACGAGCATCGGCGTTTCGACCTCTAAAAATCCCTTCGATCCGAGATACGTTCTGATCGAGCTGATGATCCTCGATCTTGCGATAAAGGTTTTTCTGGAATCCTCGTTCATTATAAGATCGACGTAACGCTGACGGTAACGCATATCCGTATTCGTCAGACCGTGGAATTTCTCGGGCAGCGGAGAAAGACTCTTCGACAGAAGCGTGATCTCGGTCGCGTGGATCGAGACTTCTCCGGTCTGCGTGCGGAAAACGAGACCCTTTATTCCGATTATATCGCCGATATCGGTCTTCTTGAATTCGGCGTAAGCTTCTTCGCCGATACCGTCGCGGCTGACGTAAGCCTGAATAAGTCCGCAAAGATCCTGGATGTGGCAGAACGACGCCTTGCCCATGACTCTTTTCGACATAAGTCTGCCTGCAGCGGAGACCTCTTTGCCGTTGAGCGCGTCGAAATTATCCCTGATCTCGTTCGAGTGATGCGTAACGTCGTATTTCGTTATCTGAAACGGATCTCTGCCCGCCTGCTGAAGCGCCGTAAGCTTGTCGCGGCGGATCTTCAGTATTTCGGACAGTTCCTTTTGTTCGTTATTCTGATTGTTTGCCATAATATAATTCCTTATTTTTCTATTTTTTCTATGAGAATGACCGTTTCGCCTCTCGGAAGTCTTACCGTGACCTTGTCGCCGACTTTAGCGCCTATTATGGCTTTGCCTATCGGGGAGGTATCGCTTATCCTGTTTGCGAACGGATCGGCTTCGGTCGAACCGACGAGCGAATACTCCGTTACCGAATCGGTAGAGAGATTTCTTACGGTGACTTTAACGCCGACGTTCACTCTGTCGCGCGCGATATCGTCTTCGGAAACGAGTTTTACGTGTTTGAGCATTTCTTCAAGCTCGGCTATTCTGCCTTCCACCTGCGCCTGCTCGGTTCTCGCGGCTTCATATTCGCTGTTTTCCGATAAGTCGCCGAACTCTTTCGCGGTCTTTATTGCGTCTTTTATTTCCTGTTTTTTTATTGTTTTAAGATAATTGAGTTCATCCTGAAGTTTTTTGAGTCCTTCTTCGGTTACGGTGATCTGTTCGTGCATGGTATATTTTTCTCCTTATTTGTTTTTTATGACCTCAACAGCTTTTTTCAGCTGATCGTCCTGTTCGTACGTTAATTTGTTGAAATTTATCTTTTTCGCTTCTTCGGAAAGGTCGAGCTCGATATCCGGCGTTATGCCTTTGCCCTCGAAATTATCCGATTTCGGCGGATAATAAAGCATCATCGAAACGTATACGACCGATCCGTCGCCGAGCGCATACGGCGCCGTTACCGTGCCTTTGCCGTACGTCTTAGTACCGATAACGGTCACCTTGCCGTAATCTCTGAGCGACGAGGTGAAAAGCTCCGCGGCGGACGCGGTATTTCCGTTCACTATCGCGACCATCGGCATATCGACGCACGACGCGTCCGATTCATATTTTTTCTCTTTTCCGTCCGCGGAGACCGTTCTGACGATCACGCCCTCGGGCAGAAGATAATCGAGAGAAGCGACAACGGCGTCGAGCAAGCCTCCCGGATTGTTTCTCATATCGAATATGAGTCTGTCGCAGCCCTCGGCTTTTAACGCTTCGACCGCTTTTTTCAGTTCTTCGGGCGTATCGGAATAAAAATCCGTTATTGATATGAGCCCGATTTTTTCAATACTGCGGTATTTGACCGTCTTTATCTCGATCGGAGCGCGTTCCACGCTGACTTTTTTCGTATCGGCGCCCGACTGTACGGTAAGTTCTACTTTCGTTCCGCGTTCGCCCCGGATGGACGCGATCGTCTGATCGTAACCGAGATCAGCCGAAGCCTTGCCGTCCACGCCGGTAATGAAGTCTCCCTGAATGATCCCCGCCGCTTCAGCCGGCGAATTCTCGTACACGTATATGATCTCGACGGCCTTTTTTTCGGCGTCCCATATAACGGAGACGCCTATTCCGTCCATCTTCGCGTTGAGCGTTTGTCTGTAATCCTCATACTCTTTGGCGCTCATGTAGTTTCCGTATTTGTCTCCGGTGCCGTATATATATCCCTCGATCAGACCTTCGTTGAGTTTTTCCTCGTCTATGTCGTGTATATAGTTTTTTCGGTAGATATAGTCGAGAAGGCTGAGCTTCTGATCGGAATATTGGTTCAACTGTATGGACGCGAGCTTTCTGTCAAAATTGCGTTTGACGCAGATGAACGTTATCTGCGCCGCAAGCAGAGCCGCAAACAGCGCCGCGATTATCGCCATAAAAAGCGATACGGTGCGTTTTTTCCTCTTTTTCGGCGGTTTTACCGGCGCTTTTTTCGGTTCTTCCGTATTTGCCGGCTCCGTTTTTACGGTTTCGTCTGCCGGTTTTTCCGGCTCGGAAACCGCCGTCTCCGCCGGTTCGGTTTCAGGTTCTTCCTCCGGTCCCGCCTTATCGAATAATTCTTCTGTATTCAAAAGATCGCTCCTTTCGTTACGGTGTGTAATACTGTTTTCTCGGGTTGTTCAACTCGTCGTATCTACTTGAATCGTCCCAATGCTGCTTGCAGATCTTCTCGAAATAAAGAACGGGATCCGTTCTCGTTTTGCCGTTTTCGAGAATTATCTCAAAGTGCAGGTGATTGCCGGTCGACATACCGGTCGTACCGACGAGCGCTATGGTATCGCCCTGAACGACTTTATCGCCCTCTTTGACTTTCAGCTTCGACGCGTGGGCGTAAAGCGTATACATACCGTTATCGTGCTTGATCATGACGTAATATCCGTAAGACGAGGAATATCTCGCGGTGATGACCACGCCGCTTGCCGAAGCGTATATCGACGTGCCTCCCGGAGAGCCGAGGTCGAGCGCTTTATGGAATCTTATGCCGGATCCAACCGGGTTGGGCTCGTAGCCGAACCAGCCGGTTATCGTGAATTTTTTGAGAGGCAGAGGCCACATGAACGTACCGTCGTTGCCGTAAGCGGCAAGCTGCGCCGCCGCTTCGGCTTCCCGCCTTCTGCGCTCCTCTTCTTCTTTGCGTCTTCTTTCTTCTTCGAGCTTTCTCTGATACTCTTTTTCATCGGCGATGAGTTTGGCTTCTTCTTCTTTCGCCTTCTTTATCGCGGCGGCGAGCACGGCTTCTTCGTCTTCGCTTGCTTCGAGTATCGTTTCAAATCCCTGCTGATCTGTATCGAGCTTTACCGTATACTCTATCGCCTTGTCGAACAGTTCCCTGTACTCCGCCTGCTGAACGGCAAGCTCCTCGGCGTATTCTTCTTTTTCGGCTTTCGCTTTATTCAGGTCGTAATTCTGGCTTTCGAGCCTGACCATCGTGTTTTCGATGTTCTGCATCATGTGTTCCTGATAGTCCATCATGACGCCGATATAATAAATGTTTGAAAGGAATTCCGAAAGCGATGCGGAATTCAGAAGAAATTCAATATTTTTGACCGCAACGGAGCCGCTCTCGTAATCGTAACGGAGAAATTCGACGAGCGCTTCTTCCTGCTTTTTGAGATCGTTCTCGGTTTCGGATATCTCGGACTCTTTCAGCTTTATGTAATCTCCGTACTGCTTTATAAGCTCGTTGGTCGTGTCTATCTCGTTGGAGATGCTGTCGATATTTCTGAGCAGACTCGCTTTTTTATCCTCTGTTTCTTCGATCTCGCTCACGATCCTGTCAATGCTTTCTCTCGCGGTCTCAGACGTTTCTTTCTGTTCCTTGAGCAGCGCCTGAAGCTTGCCGATCTCCGCCTGTTTTGCTTTGATCTTATCGTTTGTAACGCCGCTCGCCGTCAGACACATCGGCACGAGCGCAAAAAACGTCACCGCGCAAAGTATTAACGAAACTGTTTTCAACGTCTTTTTCATAATTTTACACCTTTATATGTTTATAAAGCGATATTTTGCTTCCTATGTAGCACGTAAGCAGGGCGACGCCGAGAAACGCGAGAAGCACGACATACCATACCTGTGAAAACGGAACGAACGTGATCAGTCCCGATACGGAAACGTCCGTGCTGACGATCTGCATCGTCTTACCGTATATCAGCATCTGAGCGAAGAACGCTAAAATCGCAGATATGAAGCCGGTAAAAAACGTTTCGAAAATGAACGGGAAAGATATAAACCAGCCCGTTGCGCCGATATAGCGCATCACCTCTACCTCGTCCGCGCGCGAGTTAATCGCCATTCTCACGGTATTCATTATTATGACCACCGATATGAACACGAGCACGAGCAGAAATCCGATAAAGATCCACAGAACGGTGTTTTTAAGCTTTTCAAGCGTGTTCGCGGTCTCGATCCTGTCTTCCACCGATTTGAATTCGGGGAACTGTTTCGTGTTTCTGAGCGTGAAGAGCAGGTCGGTCGCCTGCGCTTCGCTGCCTGCGTATTT
>CACYEW010000086.1 GCA_902773455.1 uncultured Ruminococcus sp. | reverse complement strand
TCTTTGATCGAGGAAAAGGGGGGAGGAAGAGGGTTTGGGAGATTGGAGGGCGGCCGGGGTTCCCCGAAAACGAGCTTGCCGAGTTTTTGGGGGTTCACGGCGGGGTCTCCCAAGGCGCGGCGGTTTGCCGCCGCACGGAATGTCGCGGAACGCGACACCTTAATTCTCCATTATCAATTCTCCACTCTCAATTTTCCATTATCACCGCGCGCCCCAAGAGATTTTTTAATCGCTTGGGAGGGGTTAAGAGGGGTTTGGGGAGTTGCAGGGTGGGCAGTCCCCAAGGCAACAGAACGTCGCGGAACGCGACACCTTAATTCTCAACTCTCAATTCTCAATTTTCAATTATATTAAAGATTAACAAATTATAAATTTTTGCCGATATAAGTTGACAAATAATAGATTTCGAGTAAAATAATCATGTTATAATATGCTCATGGTAATGAAAGGAAGAATAAAATGAGTTTCAAATCAGTATCAGAACCCGAAAAGAACGTAAGAGTTATCGAATTCGGCTGCGACAGAGCGACGTTCGACGCCGCGGTCAAGGAAGTATATCAGCGCAAAGTCAAGAAAATGTCCGTACCGGGCTTCCGCCCCGGCAAGGCTCCGCAGGCTTTTGTTGAAAAGATCTACGGCAAGGGCGTGTTCTATGAAGACGCCGTCAACGATCTGATCCCGCAGCTTTATCCCGACGCTCTCAAAGAATCCGGTCTCGAACCTGTGAGCCGTCCGGAATTCGATATGGTCGATCTGAACGACGAAGGTCTTACCCTCTCGGCTAAATTCTTTGTAAAACCCGAGGTCACCGTTGAAGGCTACAAGGGCATCGAAGCCGAAAAGAAAGTCGGCGAGATCACCGAAGAAGCGATCAACTCCGAAATAGATTCCGTAAGAGAAAGAAACGCGAGATCGATAGAGATCACCGACCGCCCGGCAAAACTCGGCGACACGGTAACGCTCGATTACTCCGGCTCGGTCGACGGCGAGCTTTTCGACGGCGGCACGGCTGAAAAACAGCCGCTCGAGCTCGGCTCCGGTCACTTCATCCCCGGTTTTGAAGATCAGTGCGTAGGCAAGAGCATCGGCGAAGACTTCGTCGTATCGGTCACGTTCCCCGAAGATTACGGCGCCGAGAACCTCGCCGGCAAAGCCGCCGAATTCAAATGCAAGATCCACGCGATAACCGAAAAACAGCTCCCCGAGCTTGACAACGATTTCGTAGCCGACGTATCCGATTTCGAGACCGTTGATGAATATAAAGCCGACGTAAAGGCAAAACTTGAAAAAAGAGAAGAAGAACGCGCCGAGAACGAATTCAAAGACGCCGTTACCGAAAAGCTGCTTACTCTCATCGTCGCCGACATCCCCGCGGTCATGATCGACAACGAGACCGCCATGGAGATCCAGAGCTACGACAACAGACTGAGATCCCAGGGACTTTCCCTCGATATGTACCTCAAATACACGGGCATGACGATGGAACAGATGGAAGAGCAGTTCAGACCGAACGCCGAAAAGCAGGTCAAGCTGCGCCTCGGTCTTGAAAAGATCGCCGAACTCGAGAACATCGAAGTTAGCGACGAAGAGCTCGAAGAAGAATATGCGAACATAGCGAAAACATATAATATTGAAACCGAGGAGGTCAAGGCAAGGATCCTCGCCGACGACATCAGAGCCGATCTCAAAGTCAAGAAAGCGATCGAGCTCGTGGAAGCGGCGGCGGTACCCCCGAAAGCCGACGCGGAATAATACAGGGAGGCATAAATGACAGACAGATTCGATAAGAACACGACCGTACCGATAGTCGTTGAACAGACCAACAGAGGCGAACGCAGTTACGATATCTTTTCGAGACTGCTCATAGACCGTATCGTTTACCTCGGCGAAGAGGTCAACAGCGCGACCGCGTCGGTCATCATAGCGGAGCTTTTGTTCCTTGAAGCGCAGGACCCCGATAAAGACATATACTTCTATATCAACAGCCCCGGAGGATCGGTTTCCGACGGTCTCGCGATATACGATACGATGAATTACATCAAATGCGACGTCAGCACGATATGCGTCGGTATGGCGGCGAGCATGGGCGCGTTTCTGCTTTCTTCCGGTACGAAGGGCAAGCGTTTCGCTCTGCCGAACAGCACGGTGATGATACATCAGCCGTCCGCCGGCACGCAGGGGCAGATAACCGATATGCAGCTTCATCTCGAGTATTACAAGAAAAACAAAGAGAGGCTCAACAGAATACTTGCCGCGAACACGGGCAAGAGCTACGAGCAGATCTGCGCCGATACGGAGCGCGACAATTTCATGTTTGCCGAGGAGGCTCTCGACTACGGGCTTTTCGACAAGATAGTTTCAAATAAAAAGGTGAACTGATGGCAACATCGAAAAGAAACCAGGTGCATTGCTCTTTCTGCGGCAGGAGCAGCGACGACGTTTCGTTCGTGATACCGTCGCCGATAAGCAACGCGTATATATGCAACTTCTGCATAGATACGTGCAAAGAGCTTATGGACGACAATTTCGATGAAATAAAGGGCGGCAAGGAGGAGAGCGGCAAGCTGTCGTTCGACTCCCTGCCCACGCCTCACGAATTGAAAAAGACGCTCGACGAATACGTTATCGGGCAGGATCAAGCCAAAAAGGTGCTCTCCGTGGCGGTATATAACCACTACAAGAGGATCCTGACGAAAACCGACAAGCAGAAAGACGGAAAAAAGGGCAAAAAAACTCAAAACAAAGAAGACGAAAGCGAGGAACGCGTCGATATACAGAAAAGCAACGTGCTCCTTCTCGGTCCGACGGGCGTAGGCAAGACGTATATCGCGCAGACGCTTGCGAAAACGATGAAGGTGCCGTTTGCGATAGCAGACGCGACTACGCTGACCGAGGCAGGTTACGTCGGCGAAGACGTTGAGAATATACTGCTCCGTCTCATCCAGGCGGCGGATTACGACGTTACTCTCGCTGAAAAGGGCATAATCTATATCGACGAGATAGACAAGATATCGCGTAAGAGCGAGAACCGCTCGATCACGCGCGACGTATCGGGCGAGGGCGTTCAGCAGGCGCTTTTGAAGATCCTCGAAGGAACGATATCGAACGTACCTCCGCAGGGCGGCAGAAAGCACCCGAACCAGGAGTTCATCCAGATAAACACGGAGAACATCCTCTTTATATGCGGCGGCGCTTTCGACGGTCTTTCGCAGATAATCGAGAGCCGTATGGGACGTCAGTCCGTCGGCTTCGGCGCGGAAAAGCGCACCAAAGCCGAAAGGATGCGCGAAGGCGTTTTTTCAAACGTCGAATCGCAGGATATAGTCAAGTACGGTCTTATACCGGAGCTGGTGGGCAGACTTCCCGTCATCACCACGCTCGAGGCGCTCGATTCCGAGGCTCTGAAAAGGATCCTTCGCGAGCCGAAGAATTCGCTCGTCAAACAGTACACGGAGCTTTTGCGGCTCGACGGTATAGAGCTTACCTTCGACGATTCAGCCTGCGACGCGATAGCCGCGCTCGCTATCAAGCGCAATACGGGCGCTCGCGGACTGCGCTCCATAGTCGAGTCCCTCATGCTCGACATCATGTACGACGCTCCTTCCGATAAGGAAAAAAAGCAGATCGTGATCACGGGCGACCTCGTTCGCCGAAAATGCGGCGAAAAATAAGCGTAAACACAACCTTTTCCGAGGTTGTGTTTTATTATTTTGCAAAAATTTACACCTAATTAATATATTATTTTTTCCGTATGATATAATATAAAAAAACTATACGGAGGCTATCATGGCAGAGTTAAGATTCGAAATCAAAAAGACGCTCGGATGCATTTCCGATGAAAAGGGCGGCTGGGCAAAGGAGCTCAATCTCGTCAGCTGGAACGGTAACGATCCCAAATACGATCTTCGTTCGTGGGATGATTCCCATGAAAAAATGGGCAAAGGCATCACCCTTTCCGAAGAAGAAATAAAGCGTCTGCGCGATCTTCTCAATTCCATCGAGATCTGACGCCGCTTTTAATACTTAATGAGTAAAAAACCCGATCGCTTCATATTTCACAGCAAAGAAGCGGAAATGAAAAACGAAAAGCTCAGAGTCGGCATCGTTTGGACGGTTTTCATTTCCGCTGTTTTGGCGCCCCTTCTTACCGAAGGGGTTTTGTCCGTTGTCTTACAGTACACGGACGGAGACATTTCTCTCAACGCTCTTGATACGGTACTGCGCTATCTCGTGATCTTTTTAAGATACGCGGCGCTTTTCACGTCGTACGCCGCAGTCGCGGTCGGGCTCGTGAATTACGGTTACAGGGAATTCAAGGCGCCCGTGCTGCTTCTGATACTCGGAAGCTTCGTTTACTATATGGTCGCTTCCTTCGGCTCGTATATTTTCTGCTGCGAGCACGGGCTTATCGTGACCGAATCGAACGTCGACGTCTATGAGGCGGGCTTCAATTACTTTTTCTTCACCGTGTATTCGATCGTGAAGGATATCGTTTTATCGGTGATCTGCCGCCGCTACGCTCTGGGCGCGAAAAAGAAAAACGAAGATATCGTTATTCCGGACGAAAGCTTCAAAGACCGCGCATCGGGCTTCGGTCCGTTCATGAAAACGTCTTTGTCGAAAAACAATATCTTCGGAAGGATAAGCCTTTACGCCGCCTTGTTCGAGGTATTGTTCTCATTCACAGTGCAGTTTTTCACGTTCACGCTGTTTCAGCTTATTTCGGACGGCGCGCCGGAGAACGCGGAGCAGTTCTTTATTCTCTTCTCTTCATACGTTCTCATAATACCGGGATGTCTGATCGGCTTCTTCGTGATGATCTCGGTATGTACCGTTCTTTCTCTCAAAAAACCGGCGAAAAGGCTTTGAGTCTCCGGTCATAAAAAGGACAACCCTCGCATAAGATCATACAGATCTGTATGCGAGGTGATTTTTTTGTTAAACGAATTGAAAAGCAGATGCGTTATACTCGGTCAGTATATCGTCGAAAACGGCGCGACCGTAAGAGAGGCCGCCGCGGTCTACGGAATATCGAAATCGACCGTACATAAGGACGTGAGAGAAAAACTGAAATACGAGAACCGTTCCCTGTGGGCGCAGGTCTGCCTCGTGCTCGAGAAGAACAAAGCGGAACGGCACCTGCGCGGCGGCGAGGCGACAAGGCTCAAATACGAGAAAAGCAGATCATCTGCCGAGATCGATCAGTGACGCGAGCATTTTCGACGCTTCGGCTCTTGTGAGCGGATCGTTTGCGTTTTTGATATCGACCGCCGCTTCTGCTTTGAGAGATCTTATCATCTCCGCGGCTTCTCCTAGCGTTACCGTCGACGTCGGGCGCAGGAGCTTTACTCCGTCGTAATCGTCGGCTGATATAACGCCGGCCGACATGGCGGTTATGACGTAGCCCTTTTCGGTCTTTGTGAGCTTGTCTTCATCGGCGGCTCCGGTGCTGCGGTCGTCGAGCATATTCGGCGCGTAGCCGGACGCGCTCATTGCCATTACTATGAAATCTGCACGGCTGACCGTTTTTCCGGGTTCAAATCTCATCGTTCCGGCTACGTTTTCACCCGTCAGTATGCCGCGCTCGGACAGCAAAAGCGCCGCGTATTCGAAATCGGTACCGACCGCGTCGGCGTATACCACGCCGTTATAACGCTTTTCGACGGTCACCGATACCGTCGCCTCGTCGCTCGATGCGCCGTATTTATCGTACGCGGTATAGGTGAAGCTGTCTTTGCCTCTGAAACCGTCGTCCGGAGTATAGACGAACGTGAGATCGGAGTTGACGGTAAGTCTGCCGTGCGAGGGCTGTTTGACGACTCTGACGCCGGGCGTGCCGCCGTCCGGATCGGAAACGTTGAGACTGCCGAACGCCGGCGCGTCAGTTTTCGTATAGACCTTACCGGACGACGCAGCCGGTGCCGAATTCTCTTCTCTTAAAAGGTAGATCTCGCATTCCGCCTCTTCTTTGCCGTTCACCGAAAAGACGAATTTGGCAGCCGGAGCGCCGCTCGAATAAAAGCAGAGACTGTCAGCCATCTGCGAGGAGAGCCTCTGCCCCGCGAAGGTATCGAGCGCGCCGGCTTTCAGAACGCCCGTCGAGACCTCCGGCACGGATACGATGGTGACCGCGCCGACGATACCGTTATCGGCAAAGGGCAGAAAATCCGATAAAGAGAATTTCGCCTTTCCGTTCGCCGTCGTTTTGACGAGCTTTCTGCCGCGCCTTATGATATCGAGCCCGTACGAAAGCGAGGGCGTGCGTTTTATCGCTTCATTTGTTTTTTCTTCCTTTACCGAAGTCTGAGTGGACGGAGTCGGATATACTATCCCGACCGACGCGTCCGAGGGCGATCTGCCCGTCGGAGTATCGTCTGCGAAAACGGTCGTAACGCAGAACAACGTTAAAAAAAACGAGAGGAATACCGTGAACGCTGATTTTCTTTTGATTTGCATGATCTCATTTCCTTTCTTTTGTTTGACGTGATTTTCGACTAAAATATATTAAGATAATCCGTTTTCATTGTTAATTTTTCATAAAACATTGACATTCGTATTATTATCTGCTAAAATAGCGTAAAGAACGATCTTGTTTTTTGAAAGGAAAAGGAATATGAGACCGGATCAGATAAAAGATAAGAAATGCTTCGTCTTAAAAGACGTAAAACTTGACGGGATGCGCGGTATAAAAGCGCGTTTCACGAACTCGCTCAATACGTCGAAGGGCGATATACGGATCGATTCGCCGGACGGCGGACGTCATATCGGCGTTGTGATGTTTTCAAACGGCAAAGCGGAAGACGAATGCCGGGCTGAGATCGACGCCGTTTCGGGCGTGCACGACGTTTATATAACGGTATCCGGATCCGCCGTGATAACGGATATCGCGTTCACGCCGGATTCGCCTTACGACGCCGTATCTTACGTACCCGTTCCCGAATCGCGTATAATCGATAACGGTCACGATACGTGGGAAGCTACCGATATGCTCGGCAGAAAGATACCGTCGGTCGAAGACGTCGGCGCGAAAAAGCCCGAACGTAAAGTCGGTATTTTTTACTGGACGTGGAGAGAGCACGCCGTGGGACTATATCCCGTGAACGTTTCAAAGCTGCTCGACGAATTTCCCGCGGCTGAATATAACAGAAAACATCCCGGCTGGACGGACAAGCCGATACAGCCTCACTGGGGCGAACCGCGTTACGGCTTCTACCGCAACTCCGACCCGTACGTGATACGCCATCACGCCGCGATGCTTTCCGACGCGGGCGTTGATTTTCTGCTTTTCGACTGTACGAACGGCGCCCTTCTCTGGCGCGACGCTTACGAACCGCTTCTGCAGGGCTTCAGAGCCGCGCGTGAGGACGGCATAAACGTGCCGAAGATCGCGTTCATGCTCAATTTCTGTCCGTGCGAAACGACCGAATTCATGCTCCGAGCTCTTTATCAGGATATTTACAAGCCCGGCAGATATTCCGACCTGTGGTTCACAATA
>CACYEW010000085.1 GCA_902773455.1 uncultured Ruminococcus sp. | reverse complement strand
TGCATAAAGAGGGCGACGAAGAAAAACTCCATCTGCTGCAGGTCGATCCGCATATCCCCGCCGGCGCAAAACTGTATTGAGCGGTACGGATGGATCAAACGGTAATCCGCATGTCAAAATGCGGCGGGCAATTTACGTTAAACCTGTTTCGAGAGAAATACACCGGGACTGACGCCGGAATGTCGACTGCCGGCGGTCATAACGGCTTCTTCTGTGCAAAATGACGGGTATATTGACCCTTTTAGCTCCGGATAAACCCGGAGCTTTTTGAATTCGCCGAACCGCCTCATATTATGCCGCGCAAATCAAAGACCGCGCGGATGAAACAGCTTGAAATATTCATATTTATCGGTTAAAATAAAATCAACGATATAATGAAAGCGGGGATTTCACTATGGTAAAAAGTATTCACTGCGGCAAAAACGAACTGGTATTCAAACTTGACCGTCGATTTGACGGTAAGATCAACGTAAAGGCTTATCCCGCGGCGTTATCCGCGCACGAGCCGCTCGGCAGCGCAGTCGTCGACGCGCACGGCGACAGCTTTTCCGTCGACAGATACGCGTTCGGCAGAGACGGACTGTTTCTGCGTTACGAAACGGATCTCGGCGGCGTGTGCTTCGCTTCTCACGTCGAGGGGAAATACAACGAAGAATATCCCGATCCCGGTACGAAAAAGGGCTTGCAGATAGTCGACGTCGAAGACGCGAAATATCTCGGCGTAAGGCACGCGGCTCTCAATATCGCGATAACCGACGTTCTGCGCAGTAAAGACGCGGAGGATACCGAACCGTTCGAATACGACGGAAACACCTATTATATCAACAAAAAAGTGATCGAAGATAACGACAAACGCGTAAAAGCGCTGACCGAAGCCGGCGTCGTGATCACGTTCATACTTCTGTGCGGCAAGCACTGGAGCACGTTCGTTCCGGACGATATGAAAGGCGTTCTGCTTCATCCCGATTATAACGACGAAGGCACGCTTTCGGCGTTCAACGTCGTCACCGACGAAGGACTGCGCCACTATCAGGCGTTCTGCGCGTATCTCGCGCAGAGATATTACAGATCTGACAACAAATACGGCAGAGCCGTAGGTATGATAATATCGAACGAAGTGACCGCGCAATGGATCTGGGGCAACGCCGGAGAGAAGACCTGCGAAGAATTTTCACGCGAATATACGCTTGCGATGCGTATCGCCTATTACGCCGCCGCCTCGGTCTACGAAAAATTCAGGATATACGCATCTCTCGACCATTTCTGGGGCGTGAGCATGGACGCCAAGCAGCCGAAGAGATATTATTCCGGACTTGAGCTTTTGTCCGAAATAAGCAAGCGCGCAAAAGCGGAGGGCGATTTCTATTACAATATCGCCCATCATCCGTACCCGCAGGATCTGTTCAAGCCCGATTTCTGGAACGACGATATGGCGACGGACGATTACGAAACTCCGCTCGTAACGTTCAAGAATCTGCATATCCTCGCCGAATTTCTCTATAAGGAAGAAAATCTTTTCGAAGGCGTACGCCGCCGTGTGATACTTTCGGAGCAGGGCTTCAATTCCAACTGGACGCCCGAATCGGAGATCCTTCAGGCGACCGCCTACGGCAGAGCATATCACGAGGTGATGAAGATACCGGAGATAGATTCGTTCATTCTCCACGCTCACCACGATAACAAAGCCGAGTTCGGTCTTAATCTCGGGCTTTGGAGAAGAAAGCCTGATTCTCAGCAGCAGGAAAGACCGAAGCCGATCTACTACCTTTTCAAAGCGATAGATCAGAAGGACGAGACGGGAAAATTCGTATACGAAAGGTTCTGATTGAAACGACCGGCGCCGCGGCGCCGGTTTTTTTGTTGAAATGATCTGAATAAAAGCAGTTTTGAAAAAAAATCCTGCATTTTTTCCCCGTTTCGGCTCGGTATGCCTATTTAAAAGAGAAAATATGAGTTTTTTGAAAAAAACTATTGCAAAATCCGTTGATATATGATATAATAAGCCGTAATTCTTCCAACGCCGGCGCTGAAACGGCTCCGGGTGAATAATTTGCGAATAATTATACGCCGCAAATGAATAATACGGTTATATGGTGAATACCACTGTATATAAATTACTGGTTAGTACCAAAGGAGAAAGCACTATGAAAAAAACATGGAAACGGCTGATTTCCGTGCTTCTTTCGGTCGTAATGATCGCTGCGATCGCCGTTCCGACGTTCGCATACGATTTCGGCAAGAGCGAAGCGAAGAGCCTTGACTGGGAAAAGATCTCCGAAAGACTCTTTAACGAAGCTCTGTTCAGAAAAGGCATCACGACAACGGAAAGCGAGCCGGAATTTGCCGATACCGACGTAGTCCGCGTTTCCATCATACTCGCATCCCCCTCGGTCGTCGAGGCGGGCTATCCGACGGAAAATATCGCGGTAAACGCCGACGCCATGCAGTACCGCGGCAAGCTGCAGGATAAGCAGGACGCTATCACCGCGGCTGTCTCCGCAAAGGCTCTCGGCGGCAAAAAACTCGACGTCGTTTGGAACCTCACGCTTGCGGCGAACATAATTTCCGCGAACGTTCCTTACGGCAAGATCGACGCCATCAAATCGGTGGCAGGCGTTAAAGACGTCGTTCTTGAAACACGCTACGACCCCGAAAAGGCTGAAAAGACCGACGGACCCAATATGTCAGTTGCGTCCGATATGACGGGCGGCATGTACGCGTGGCTTTCCGGTTATACCGGCGCCGGCAGTAAAGTCGCCATAATCGACACCGGTCTTGATACCGACCATCAGTCGTTCTCGAGCGAAGCGTTCGATTACGCGATAGCCGAGATCGAAGAAGAAACGGGCAAAGAGATCGATCTTCTCACCGAAGAAGAGGTCGCTGCCGTTCTTTCGCAGCTGCACGCGGCAGAACGCTTTGAAGGTCTCACGGCTGAGGATCTTTACCTCGGCACGAAAGTACCGTTTGCGTTCAACTACGTTGACAAGGATCTCGACGTAACTCACGATAACGATAAACAGGAAGAGCACGGCTCTCACGTTGCCGGTATCGCGGCGGCGAACCGCTATATCAAGACGGAAGAGGGATTCGTTGACGCTCTCGATTACGTAAAAACGCAGGGCGAAGCTCCCGACGCTCAGATCATCGTTATGAAGGTCTTCGGCAAGGGCGGCGGCGCGTACGATTCCGACTATTTCGCGGCTATTGAAGACGCGATCATCCTCGGATGCGACAGCGTAAACCTTTCGCTCGGTTCCGCCGCAACGGGACTTGTCAGAAGCGATAAATACCAGGCTATCATGGATAACCTTGAAAACACCTCGCTTCTTATGGTTTGCTCCGGCGGCAACAGCTATTCGTGGCCGAACTTCACGTTTCCCGGATACCTGTATTCCGACGACGTGAATATGGGCCGTACCGGCTCGCCCGGTTCGTTCACCAACTCGCTCACCGTCGCCTCCGTCGATAACGACGGCACGACCGGTCCGTACCTCACGGTCGCGGATAAGATGATATTCTACTCAGAAACGGCGACTTACGGCAACGAACCGATCTCTACCATAGGCGACGCAGAATATGATTACATCTACATTGACAGCGTAGGTACGGAAGAAGAATTCGCGGCTGTCGCCGACGTGCTCAAAGGCAAGATCGCGATATGCAACCGCGGTGAAACGTCCTTCTACCAGAAGGCGAACAACGCCGTTGCAAACGGCGCGGTCGCTACGCTCATCGCGAACAATCAGGACGGCGTTATCAATATGAACCTCACCGGTTACGCATATACGGCTCCGGCAGTCTCGATAACGCTTGCCGACGGCGAATTTATCAAAGAAAACTCCGATTACGTAGAAGGCGAAGCGATATCTTACTACACCGGCAAGATATTCGTCGGCAAAACGATAGGTTCGGTTTCGTATGACAGCTTCTTCTACAAGATGAGCGATTTCTCCAGCTGGGGCATCAACGGCAATCTCCAGCTCAAACCGGAGATCACCGCTCCCGGCGGAAACATCTATTCCGTCAACGGTCTGCCCAAAGAGACGGATCAGTACGAAACGATGTCCGGTACGTCCATGGCGGCTCCGCAGATCGCCGGCCTTGCCGCCGTTCTCGCGCAGTATCTGCGTGAAAACGGACTGCTTGAAAAAACCGGTCTGACCACGCGTCAGCTGACGAACAGTCTGCTTATGTCGACGGCTGAACCGCTCAAAGAAGAAGAAGCGGCGCTGTTTGAATACTATTCGGTCATGAAGCAGGGCGCAGGTCTTGTCAGAATAGATCAGGCGATATCAGCGCAGACCTACATAATGATGGATGAAAGCGCCACCGTATCCGCAAAAGACGGCAAGATCAAAGCCGAGATCGGCGAGACGGACGGTCATTTCTCGATCAAATTCACGGTAAACAACTTTACGGACAAAGATATTCAGGTCGATTTTAACGCGGAATTCTTCACTCAGGACGTGTTTGAGTATTACACGTACGATTCCGCCGGCATACCGATGGAAGATGAAAACGGCTATCCGATCATATCCAATTATCTCGATACGCTGACGACCTACATCCCTTCCGACGGTACGTGGTATCTCGACGGTGAAGAATTTGTATTCTACACCGATGAGTCGCTTATCGAAGAATACGACGTGAACGCAGACGGAGATTGGGACGAATACGACGCTCTTGATCTGCTCGCGTTCATCACGGGCGAGATCGACGAGCTTGAAAACATCGAGCTTGCCGACGTAAATCATGACGGCAAAATCGATACGTCCGACGCCGCCGAAATGCTCAAAGCGCTGAACGCCGCCACGGCGGTCGTTCCCGCAAACGGATCGCTCGACGTCGAACTTGAGGTCGAAATCTATACCGAATACTTCGACATGCTCACCGAAATAGGCAACTACGTTGAGGGTTACGTGTTCATCACGGAAGAAGCTCCCGATGAAATGTACTTCGGAGTAACTCACTCAATACCCGTTATAGGTTTCTACGGCGACTGGTCGACTCCTTCGATGTTCGATAAAGGCTCCGCCATCGAATACTTCTACGGAGAAGAATACCGCACGCCGTATATGGCTTACGTTAACGGCTCCGACGCTTACGGGACCCAGACGTTCCTTGCCGACGTTAACGGTACCGATTATCCGTTCGGCGGCAACCCGCTCGAATACGACGGTACGTATTTACCCGAACGCGACGCCGTAAGCAGCGATTTCTATATCAACGGCATACGCTATACTCAGATCCGCAACGGCGGAGCGCAGAGAGTACGCGTATACGCGGACGACGAGCTCGTTTATGAAGAGATCGGCGGCGCGTCGTACGCTTCTTACTACAACGTAAACAAAGAAGAATGGTACAACACCAGTACGATCACAGACTTCAACTTCAAAGTCGACGGACTTGAAGACGGTACGAAACTCAGATATGAACTGACGATAGCTCCCGAATATTACGTTGACGATGAAGGCAACGTTGACTGGGACGCTCTCGGCGAAGGCACTACCAGAACCATCGAGGCAGTCGTGGACAACTCGGCGCCTGTGGCGGAAGATATCAACATCGGTTACTCCATGGCCGAAAAGGATTTCGGAATGACCGTTAAGGCGAAGGATAACGAGTACATAGCCGGCGTCGCCGTATATGCGTTCATCGACGGTGAAACAGTTCTTATTGATTTCACCAAAGCCGATCTTGCCGCGGGAGCCGGAGAAGATTATGAAGCGTTCCTGCCGCTCGATCTGTTCTATAAAGACGAGGAAAGCGGACTCGTGCTGCTTCTGTACCCGTATCTGTACATCGAGGTTTATGACTACGCTCTCAATATGACGACGTATAAAATAAACGTCAACACGTCGGAATTGGCAGATCCGCAGCTCGATCTGCTCATGGACGAACAGATAATGATCATCGGCAACGGCTCGAAACAGATCAATTATATCCCGCTGCCGTGGGGCATCGAAGAATACGATTCACCCGTCATAACGTTTGAATCTCAGGATGAAAGCGTTGTTACGGTCGACGAAAACGGCGTCGTAACGTCTGTATGCGACGATTCTTCGCAGGCGACGGTCACAGCCACCATCACGCTCGGAGAAGCGTCAAAGTCGGTCGACTGCCTTGTGAACGTCGTATTCCTTGACGTAACGCTCAACGCGGCGATCTGGGATGAAGAAGGCGACGTATGGTTCTCGGAATTCGATATAATGAGACTTCCGAATTATACCAAGCTTACCGAAGAAAAAGCCAACGCGGCGATCGGTTCGATAGCAATAGACAGCCACGGCCTGATGTTCGGCGCTACGGTCGACGAAGACGATAAGTCCGTACTTTACCTCATAGACGAAAATTACGAGCTTACCGAGATCGGCGAATCGACCGTACCGTTCTTCGATCTGACGGCTGCTCCCGCGCTCGGCGACTATATGTTCCTCGCGGCGTACGGTCCGTACATACTCGTCGTCGATATGACGGTCGGAGATTACATAAGCATTTTCGATATGAGCAACTTCACGGGCGGCGCAAGCATAGTCGGTATCGCCTATGAAGAAAGATACGACCACAAAGATTACGGCGCCTGCGACTTCGTATTCTTCGTTGACGAAGAAGGCACCCTCTACGAGACCGGTTTCCTGGCAGTCGGAGACAGCTTTTCGAGATTCGGCGTACAGACGATCGGTTCGTTCGGATACACTACGGATTCCTATATGTATAACTCCCTCTACTTCGACGGCATGAATCTCTACTGGAGCAAGTTCAGCTCTGCGAGAAACAACGTTGAACTCATACTGGGTTACGATATCTACAACGACGGCTCGATAACGAGTCTCGGCGCGTTCGATCCCGGCGTATGGCCTGTAGCGGGTCTTTATGAAGAAGGCTTCTCGCTTCCGCTCTATTACTATTATGAGGACGGCGAAGCAGGAAACTCCGCAAGATTTGATACGTTCAAACTCGAAGCCTCGGCTTCCGAATCGCTCGATCTGACAAAACCCGACGCGATCAAGCACGTTGACAGTATCAACGAGCTTGCCGAAACCGAGATCTCCACCGAGATCACGGTCGGCAAAGACGTCAATAACGGACTTATAGCGATAGATTACGATCCCGACCTCGTGGAAATCGCGGTTGAACCCGTACCCGAGATCAGCAGCGTCAACGAGATCGAAGAAGGCCATATCCTCATCGCGTTCGCAGACGGCGAGATCATACCCGCCGGAACGGTCGTTGCGAACCTTGACGCGAAACTCGTAAGCGGCGCCGAAGGCTCGGTCATATACGTTTGGTATAAAGACGGCTGCGGCGACATCGAATACGAGACCATCGTACTCGGCGAAGCCGAAACGGGCGAAGTGGAAACGGATCCCGTAACAGGCGTTGTGTGGGCATGGAACGAGGATCATACCGAAGCTAAGGCGACGTTCACGACCGAATCCGGACAGACGTTTGAGCTTGACGCCGAAGTGATCCTCAAGAATACCGCAACGTGTCTGTGCGACGGCGTAAGATACAGTACCGCTCTCGTAAGATACGACGATACGATATATACCGATACTTACGTAGTTGAAACATTTGCGACCGGCCACAATTACGGAACGCCTGTTATATTGTGGGAAGACGATTATTCGGCTGCATATCTGCACATCATGTGCGAAAACAACTGCCTTGAAGAAGATTGGTGGCTCGTATTCGGAGCTACGCTTGAAGTTGAGGAAGTTCCCGCCGACTGTGAAAACGACGGTTATACGAAGATCACTGCGACGGTAGACTTTGAAGCGTACATCGAACAGTGCATGGAATACGCTCAGATGTATCTCGATATGGGAATCATCGCGGGATATAACTATTATGTGGAAATGGCTGAACAGTTCTACGGCTATATCGAGCTCTTCGGTCAGAGCTTATTCACCGATACGGTGGTGCTCCCCGGCGAACCCGCGCATCATTCTTACGAGGTCGAATGGAACTGGTCCGA
>CACYEW010000084.1 GCA_902773455.1 uncultured Ruminococcus sp. | reverse complement strand
GAATTCAACGGTTTTCTTCAAGCGGGCGGCTTCGCTTCGTTAGGCAACGCAGTTGCCGTCTTCATTAGGGCATAGCCCGTCTTCATTTGTGAGCGAAGCGAACGTCTTCATTATACCGGTTGAACACGAAAAAGCAGACTGATTTTGATTTTCAGTCTGCTTTCATTTTTCAGGGCGCACTTACTCACCACGCTGACACGTGGTGAAAAAACTTCCTTATCACGGTCTGGCATTCACGTAAGCCTTTTTTATGTGACAAAAATAAATAAAAACGCCGCTGCACCTTGACACAACATATATTTTGTGTATAATGTATTTGAACCGGATCAATATATAGTATAAAGGAGATAAACAATGAAATGTCCGAACTGCGGAAGCAGAGATACCCGCGTAGTCGACTCGCGCCCGAGCGACAATTTTGAAAGCATACGCCGCCGCCGCGTCTGCTCGGCTTGCGGAAACAAGTTTTCAACTTACGAATACATAGAAACGATGCCGATAATGGTCGTCAAAAAAGACAAATCGCGCCAGGTCTTTTCGCGCGAAAAGCTGATCGGCGGCATACTGAAGGCGTGTCACAAGCGCCCTGTCACGTCGTCGCAGATAGAAGGCATAGTGCGCGACGTTGAAACGGCCGTAAAGACCTCCGGCAAAAAGGAGATCCCGTCCGTCGAGATAGGCAGACTGGTTATGGAGAGACTCAAGGATATAGACGATATCGCATACGTGCGTTTCGCTTCGGTATATCGCGAATTCCGCGACGTCGAAACGTTCCTTGCCGAGCTTCAGGAGATCAAGGACAGCAAAAAAAGCGAATGAACTATACCCTGATATATTCAAACGCGAAAAATCTGCGCATAGAGATCAAGCGCGACGGCAGTCTCGTCGCCTACGCGCCGCGCGGTATGAGCCGCCGCGAAGTCGAGGCGTTCATAAACGAAAAATCCGGCTGGATAGAAAAGCACCGCGTCCCCGTCAGGAAAGAGACACCGCCGCTTGAAAAGATCTTTTATCTCGGGCGCGAATACCCCGTGATATACGGCGGCGACGCGTTTCGTTTCGACGGCGCCGCGTTTCATATTCCAAACGGACTTTCGCCCGATTCTCAGGTCGAAGGGATAAAAGAGCTCTACCGCCGTCTCGCAAAGCCTTACATGGCGGATAAGCTCCGTTCCGCGGCTGACGTTATGCGTCTTCCCCGCCCCGCCGATCCGAAGATAACCGGCGCGAAAACGCGCTGGGGCAGCTGCGGCGGCAAAAACAAAAACAGCATCTGCTTCTCTCTTTTGCTGATCGCCGCGCCGGAGGCGTGCATTGATTACGTCACGGTGCACGAGCTTGCTCATACCGTTTATTTCAACCACGGCGACGATTTCTGGGCGCTGGTCGAAAAATACGTCCCCGATCGCAAACAACTGAAAAAACTCCTCGAGGAATACGGCAAAAAGCTGACCGCGCAGGGGTTTTACAACTGATAAGAGGTCAATATGGAAAAAATAAATTTACTTTATGAAAAAGTCAGAAACAACGTATCGAAAGCCGTAGTCGGTAAAGATAACGTCATCAGATTTCTTTTCGCCGCGCTTCTCTGCGGCGGTCACGCGCTCATCTGCGACGTGCCGGGCACCGGCAAAACGCTGATAACGAAATCGCTCGCTTCTTCTCTCGGGCTGTCGTTTCGCCGCATACAGTTCACGCCGGACCTTCTGCCGTCTGATATCACGGGCATAAAATATTTCAATATGAAAACGTCGGAATTCGAGTTCATCGCCGGTCCCGTTTTCGCAAACGTCGTGCTCGCCGACGAGATAAACCGAGCCACGCCGAAAACTCAGGCGGGCCTGCTCGAATGTATGGCGGAGTATCAGGTCACGACCGAAGGCGAAACGCATCCGCTCGATCTGCCTTTTATGGTCATCGCAACGCAGAACCCCGTCGAATCGGCGGGCGTTTACGAGCTGCCGGAAGCTCAGCTCGACAGATTTCTCGTCAACCTCAGAATGAATCTGCCGACTCATACCGAAAGCGTCGGTATTCTGAAGCGCTACGATAAAAAATCCGAAGCTCCCCGCCTCGAAGCCGTAACGAACGCGGAAGAAATAAAAGAGGCGCAGGCGGAGCTCGATTCCGTCTACGCTGCGGAAGACATCTATTCTTATATAGTCAATATCTGCGAATCGACGCACGGCGCCGACGGAGTCGAGCTCGGCGTAAGTCCGAGAGGCGCTCTCGCTCTGCTTTCGGTATCGAAATGTCTCGCCGCGATGAACAGGCGCGATTACGTTCTGCCGGACGACGTGAAAGAAGCCGCCGTCGTAACGCTCGCGCACAGACTTCTGCTCACCGCTTCGGCAGCGCTGAAAAAGAACGCGGCGGAAGAAATAATCAAAGATATAATCGATAAAATGCCCGTCCCGACCGAAAATCTGCAGAATTACAGGCTCAAATAATGAAATTTCTTTATCTCTCCGCCGCGGAGAGCTTTTACGAGGCGGGCGGCGCCGTCATCAGATTTCTGACCGAACACGCGCTCGCTCTGTCGATAATAACCGCGTCCGCAGTTTTTATCTTCGTTATGATAAAGGTTTATTCGGCGGTACGCAGAAGTCAGATAAAGCGTCTTAAATACAGCCGCGGGTTTTCGCTTTCCGGCGTTTTCGAAGGCGAGCACGTGATATTCCGCGAGACGATAACCAACACGTCGAATCTGCCGATGCTTTTCGTCGACGTCGAAGCGTATATATACGGCGAGCTCGCGCTTGAAGGATATACGGGACTGCACGAAGACGATATGCAGTATTTCATAAGCCGCTTTCACCTTATGCCTCACGCGACAGTAACGAGATCGAGGAAAATGACGGCGAAAAAGCGCGGCGTATACGAGCTTTCGACGGTAAGCGTATTTCAATGCAAAACGCCGTTTTATATCGACGCGCCGGCGAAGATCTACGTTTACCCGAAATTCAGGAACGTGGACGAATATTCCACGCCTATGAACACGCTCATAGGCGACGCGGTGACGAAACGCAGACTCATAACCGACCCGTTCAACGTCTCCGGCATACGCGATCTCGCGCCGGGCGACCCGTTCAACCTCATAAACTTCAAAGCGACGGCGAAGACCGGCGGCAGGGTGATAAAGGTGAACGAACGCGAATTCTGCTCGGGCAGGATATTCATGATCTATATGAATTTCCAGCCGCCGACGGACAATACGATTCCCACGCCGCGCTATAACGCGATAATGGAAGAAACGCTCTCCTTCGCCGCTTCGATAATCAGAAAAGCGTTATACGACGGTTATAAGGTCGGTTTCGCCGCAAACTGCAAAAATATCACGGGCGAGCAGATATCCCGTTTTCTGCCGTCGACCGGCGTCGGCGTGCTTGAAGAGATACTGCGGGTCATGGCGGGTATGAGATTCGACTGCGCCATGTCGTTTTCGGCGATGCTTGCCGAATACGCGCCGCTCATCAAAGACGCCGAGGTGTATATAATGACGCCTTACGTAACGCAGGAGCACGACGCGCAGATCAAGGCGTACAAGCGCAGAAACAACAACGTCGTTATTTTCAACACGGGGAGGTAACGGCATGAAAGAAGAATTAAAAAAGATATTAAAAGACAGGCTTTTCGTTCTTTTCTGCGTATTTTTCGCCGTATGTATCGGCTGCGTTGTCGCCGTATCGCTCATAAACTATTCCGAGCACAGATATATTTCACAGGCGTTTTTCGCCGTGTTCGGCGTATCGCTTTTCTTTCTTATTAGAACGATAATAAAGATCTATAAGAAGTTTTTCAAGGAAAATCCGGCTCTGCTCAATTCGATAAAAAAGAAGATCGCCGCGTTCTTTTACAAGATCGACGACGCGGTCCGCAAAATACTGCATATGAGACCGCGCTCGGCGTATTTCGGCGGTAAAGACGAAAAGAGATCGGAGTACGGCGTATTCAAAAAGCGCGAATACGGCGGCGCAAAAACCGTAAAGCGCGTGATAAAGTGGAAATCGCTTGAAGAAAACCGCGCGAAAATACGCTTTATGTTCGCCAAAGCCGTCAACGACGGCATAGCGGCGGGTTATAAGTATAAATATTCGCATACTGCGAGAAGGTTGAAGGCGGATCTTGCAAAGACGGACCGTTCAAAGCTACTGTTCGATCTTTACGAAGACGTCCGCTATACGAACCACATGACCGAAATAGAAGACGAAACGATAGAATATCTGCTCGAGCCGGAACCGGAAGAACAGACGCCGAAGAAAAAAAGAAAAAAATAGTTTTATTCGAGGCCGAGGTTTATTATGAGAAGCGACAGATTTGAGAGCCGCCACGAAAGCGCGAATACTCCGCGTTACGTTCTGAAAACGGCGCTCTTGCTTTTGTTTCCGGTTTTCACCGGAGTCAACTTCTTTGCGTTCTGCGCTTTTCTGCTCTCTTTTACCGGCGGGATCGTCAGCGAAGACGACCGAGAAATCCTGATTTTAGGAATAATAATTCTCGCGCTTTTCGTATTTGTCGGAATACTGAACGTCTTTGACAACAGAAAAGGTATGAAAACGCCGACTGCCGTGATCATATGGGCGGTCGTTTATACAGGAAGCGCGGTATTGCCTTTTATTCCGGCGTTTCTTCCCGGTCTGACCGTCGCCGTATCGGAGATCGCCGTGTCCGCGCTCGTGCTGTTTATATTGCACAAAGCAAAGAAACTGTGATCCGGACCCGAAAACGTCGCAGAGCGATTTCACACGGCGCGACCGTGTAAAACTGTGCCCTTGTCGCCGGCGGGGGATCCCCCGCCCCGGGGATCTGACGCCGCAGTGAAATCGCCTTCGGCGGTTAAATACGCTTCGCGTGTGAAATTTGCCTCCGCGAACCCCCGAAAATTCGAAAGCT
>CACYEW010000083.1 GCA_902773455.1 uncultured Ruminococcus sp. | reverse complement strand
AGAGTTGATAAAAACGATATTATTGATGAGTTGTTAAAGCATTTAGAGATCTTGTTCAAAGATCAAAGACATACGCATAAGTATAACAGTCTCGTGACATCACTCAAAAAATACAATGCAAAATTCAGTAGTATTGTCAGAAGTGACGGAGAAATAGACAATGATGTGAAATTTAAGGAATATCAAAAATTAACATATAGCGTTATGCAACAATTAACAAGATATCTTCCTGAAATGTTAAAAGACGAGGAGTTTTTTTACAATACATTTTATAAATAAATTGAAAGCGGCTGTTGTGGCAGCCGCTTTTGCTTTTTACTTTTTGAAAAATTTTCTGATAAGCGTTTTTAGCAATAACCGAAAATTATTTGATAGGAGCAACGAATGCTACACCTTGCCTTAAAGGTAAGTTCTATCTACTGATCAAGTTTTATCGGTTCCGCGAACATATGACCGAGCTTTATAACGCTGTCGGAATCGTAATGCGCAATATCGGGTTCTTCAATCGGTTCGTTTTTCGTAGTCAATCCCGCTCCGACGGTATCGACGAACGCGCAATCGGAATGTGAATCCGCGTATTCTTTTTTATACCCGTTCAATTGGCGGCAGTTTTTCCATAATTCGCTTATACCGGCGTCGACATAAATACAGTCTTTTATGTAAGGGGAAAACTCTTTTCTGAGATCGTTAAGCAAAGCGTCGTAGCGGCGAACGTAGTTTTCGGTATGATCGTCGTAGCCGGCGTCCGCCTCTCCCTGCATCCAGCAGAAGCCCTTGACCGATACGGTATAACCTTCGGCTTCAAGCGCGGCGATGCTTTCTTTGAGCAGCTTCACAAGCTCGTTATAGCACCAGCCGGGTCTTATCGGATCGCCGACGTTATAGTTATCTATAATGTTATCCTTCTGATCGGCGTATGCGTCCTTATCGTAATACGGTTCGCCGGACGGAGATATCCAGTCCCAGAAAAGAGAAGTGCCGCCGTAAGCGCATTTGACGATGAAAGCCTCTTTGCCTGGATAATTATCGTCTATATACTCGGCAATTCCGACCTCCGGACCTATCGTATCTTTTCTGATCTCACAGCAGTTGAACTGCGTCGGTATGAAGCCGCCGCTTTTTTTGTCGTGCGAGTAGTAATTTATTCGTACGTTTTCATATCCTTTACGCCATTTTTCTATGCGCTCGGGCGTAAAATGAAGCGGAAGAAATCTTGTGTGACCCACGCCTACGGCGTTGGACTGGCCGGCGAGTATTATTATTTCAGCTTTTTTCATTTTGTCTCTTTTCCTTTCTTTTTCTGATCATATAGAACACGGTGTAAAAAACGACGATATAAAGAACGAACAGACCTACGACGGTCAGCGGATAAAGAACGGGGCTGCCGTTGACAAGATTGTAGAAAATATCGTAAGGCGTACCGTCGCCGCGCATGAGGAACATATAGTTATACGGGATCGTGATATTTGCGATATAAGCCGCGCCGCAGAAGCCGAACAGAATGCAGAACGTGAGCCAAATATTCTTCTTTTTCATACTTGCCATTCCGGCAAACGCTATGTAAAACGACGCAAAACCCGTTATCGAGTGCATTATGCACGAGGATACGTTGTCGAAACTGATCACCGGATACGCGTTGTAATTCTGTCCCGCTCCGTAATTACCGAGGATCCCGCCGAGCATTCCGAAAATAAACGCAAAATCGAGCGCCGCCTCCTGCAGCCTTCCGCTCGAAAACGCCGCGAGAGGTAAAGCTATGAGCGAGATCGTACAAAGAAACAGCGGCAGATTGTGAAGCCAGTCCCACGGGTTTTCGTTCCTGAAACAGAGAAATACGATACGCGAGATCTCGAGCACGTCGAATACTATCGCCGTTACGGCAAGAACTTTATTTTTTGTTTTATGATCCGAATGACGCCGTTTTAAGCCGAGATAAGCCGCGAGACATATCATAATGACCGTTGCGGCCGAAACGAAAACGAGATGCTGCCAGGACAAAAACCCTTCCGGAGTACGCTGATAACCGCCGAAGCCGAAAAATTCTTTCATTATATTTACCTTTATTATTTCAAAATTTCTTGAAGCGCCCTGCGCTCATGACCGCCGAAGCCTTTTACCGTTTCGGCGTAAAGCATTGAATTGATTATGCTTTCTTCGACACATTCGATCACGGATCTGAAAATACGGCTCATTTTACTGTCGTTCAGGACCGTCATATTCCAGACCGGCTCGTTCATCTTCATTCTGTTTGCGGTTGAAAACGCTACGACCACCTCGCCGCTGCCGTTCTCCGTGATACCGCCGGTACGCGCCAGACCGCTCTGAGCATGCCTGCATACGCGCTGAAGCTGACGGGTGGAGATCGGCGCGTCCGTTGCTATCACCATTATGCAGGAGCCCTTGGCGTCTTCAGGCTTGCCGGTAAGCTTCGCCCCGACGTGATCGCCGCAGATCATAAGATCGGAGGTCGAACCGAAATTCGTCATAACGAGCGTTCCGAGCGTGTAATCGGCGCTTTCGATCTCAAACACGCGCGAAGCTGACCCTATACCGCCTTTCAGACCGTAGCAGGTCATGCCTCTGCCGGCTCCGACCGCGCCCTGTGAAAAGGTATCCGACGCGGCTGATAACGCTTCAAATATATGTTCCGTCTTTACGTGCAGACCTCTTATATCGTTCAGAAATCCGTCGTTACATTCGAGTATGACCGGATTTACCGTGCCTTCGTTCCAGCCTATGCCGGGGTAAATACCGGTCATGTACCGCACGCACGCGTCAAACGCCGTGCCGACGCTCAGCGTGTTCGTGAGTATCAGCGGCGTTTCTATCGTGCCGAGCTCGTTGATCTGCATAAGTCCCGCGCTTTTGCCGTAGCCGTTTATCACAAAAGAAGCCGCGGGGCATTTATCGTGAAACAGGTCGCCCTCGTGCGGTATTATCGCCGTCACGCCTGTCTGTATATCGCCGTTTGATAAGGTGACGTGCCCGACCTTAACGCCTTTAACGTCGGTTATGAGATTCTTTTCACCTTTTTTTAGCGTGCCGAATTTATATTCCATAAATACTACCTCGATCAGTTTTCAATATTATAACATAATAAAAAAGAAAAATCAACAGTAAACTTGACAAAAAGAAAATTTCGTTGTATTATCATTACAGTTACTTGAAAGGATGATGAAAATGAGCAGAAGAAAAATCGACGGCGAACTTTTGTCGAAGATCGGCGAATACATTAAAGAGAATTATACGGGTATAGATCAGCAGACCGTCTGT
>CACYEW010000082.1 GCA_902773455.1 uncultured Ruminococcus sp. | reverse complement strand
GAAAAATGCGAGCCCGTCCCCGTTTTATTCGAATGGGGCGGCGACGCCGATTATACGCATCTTCTTTTATCGGTAAACGCCGATATGTCGGATGCGGCGGTATATCTCTGTTCCGGCGATTCCGTGCAGATAGAGGATCTTCTGCCGGGTACGGAGTATTTCTGGCAGACGGTCCGTACCAAAGACGGAAAGAACGACCGTTCCGTGATCCGTTCTTTCAAAACTCTCGCCGCTCCGAGGACCGTATATATCCCCGGCGTTTCTAACGTCAGAGACCTCGGCGGAAAGATAACGAAAGACGGCAAACGTATAAAATTCGGTATGGTGTACCGCGGCGCCGACTTCGCTCATCTCACCGAAGAGGGCAGAAAAAAAGCCGTCGACGTACTCGGTATAAAGACCGAACTGGACCTGCGGAACAAAGTTGCAAACGGCAGATCGCCTCTCGGCGAAAATATCAGGTATTTCAGCGTGACCGCGCCTTATTACGGCAACGTGACGGAGGAAAGCTACAAAAACGCTCTGGCGGAAGAGCTTCGCGTTTTCGCCGATCCCGACAACTATCCCGTTTACTTCCACTGTTCTCTCGGCAGAGACAGAACGGGAACGCTCGCGTTCTTCTTACTCTCTTTGCTCGGAGCGGACGAAACGGATATACTTGAAGATTACGAGATATCGTTCTTCTCCGATATGGGCGGCTACGTCGACACAACGGCTCCTTCGTTCATGGTATCGCAGCTCGAATCTCTGCGCAAGATCGTATCAAAAAACAAAGCGAAGCTTTACGAAAACACGAGGGCGTTTCTTCTGGAATACGGGCTGACCGACGAAGAGCTTGACGCGATCCGCGCCAACCTTCTGGAGGACGTGAAATGAAAACAATAAAAATTCTGAGCGTTATTATGTGCTTATCTATGATCATGTGCTCCGCCGTGTTTTCCGAAGGCGGCGGCGCGAAAGCGGAAATACCGTATGCCGATAAGAAAGACTCGAAAACGTCGGCATACTGGTATAAGCAAATGGATATCTACGAGGGAGACGAGGCGGTAAAAGCCGGCGTTCCGTTCGGATATTCCGGTTACGTTATGAGGCTTGTCGGCGATACCTCCGCCGGCATAACCGTCGACTTTACTGGCAGAAACATACCCGTAACGAGCGTAAAAGCGCTTCATATGCGCGTTTACTATAACGAAAAGCAGCGCGAAGTCAGAGTGACGGTCGACGCCGGCGTTTCGTGGGTACTGCGCCATGAGGCGAAAAAGCCCGGTCAATGGGAGGACGTAGTGATATCCGATCAGGCTTCGCTCAAGAAGCTCGCCGATCAGAGCGGCAGACTCGGAGTATTCGGCTTCGGATTCCGCTGCTACGAGGGAACGAGCAACACGTCGGTATATATCGACGAGATATGCGTCGAGCTGATCGATGACGACGGTATACCTCCCGTTATCGAATACGACGGTCCCGACCGTATAGTAACGACCGAAGGCAAACCGTTTTTCATCAGCGCAAGGGCGTGGGACGAGCTTGAAAAAGCGGAATTTCCGATAGAGTATATCTGGAACGGCGACGCCGTCGACGAAGAAGGCAAGCTGAAAAAGGGCGAATACGAACTGACTCTCAGATCGAGCGACAGCGGAGGCAACACCTCGGAAAAGAAGCTGACCGTCGCCGTCGGCGACCGCGATACCACGCCTCCCGTGATCGGATTCCGGGCAGATAAAATAGAAACCGTCGCCGGAGCTTACGTAAAGCTCGACATCAAAGCCGAAGACGACTGCGACGAGGTGACCGTAACGCAGAGCTGGTCGGAGGGCGCTCTCGACGTTAAAGGACGCATAACGGAGGGCGTTCACACCCTTACTCTCACGTCGTCGGATCTTACGGGCAACACCTCGACTCTCACCGTAACGGTCGCCGCGAACGATACTCTGCGATGATATTCAGCGCCGCATCGTCGCTTTGACCGGCAATTTATGAAAACAGGCTGAAATGAAGGATAACGATCCTTATTTCAGCCTTTTTATATCGGCGCGTCCGTCGGCGGGCGTTTTGCCTGCCTGCGGCGCTGATACCGCAGGTCATATTTTTCTTACTTTTATGGCGAGAACGCTCATATCGTCCTTTCTTCCGGACCTTTTCTCCGCCTCGGCTATCAGCGATCCGGCGACGTTTTCGGGGCTCGTATCGTCAAGCTCCGACAACAGTTTCACGATCCAGTCGGCGCTGCCGCCGGCTTCCGTCACGCCGTCGCTCATAAGCACCGCGACGTCGCCCGGCATAAGAGAAAACTTTATTTTTTCGGCGCTCAGCTCGTTCATTATACCTATCGGCGGCGTATGCGAGGCGAGGCGGTAGACCTTGCCGCAGCGAAGGAGCACGGAGGGCGCGGCGCCGCATTTATAGAACACGGCTTCTCCGTCGAGCAGATCCACGCGTATCATATCGAAAGTCGAAAAGCACTCGCTTTGCTTCTGTTTCAGCAAATGATTAAGAAATCCGAGAGCGTCGTCGGCTTCACATCCGGCGTGCAGAAGCTTTTCGGCGACGACGCCCGAAAGCTTTGACGAAAGAGCGGCGTCGCGTCCGCTGCCCATACCGTCGCACACCGCGCCGTAAAAGTAGTCGTCTCTTCCCCTCAGATAAAACGCCGTGTCTCCGTTGATTATCTCGTTTTCTTTCGTTACTTCCGCTTTCGCCGCCTCGCAGGCGAATACCGGGCGTGATTCGCACCTGAACACCGCCGTTTTTCCGTCAGACGTGATCTCGGGCTCCGTCAGCTTCACGGAAAGCGAAGCTTCGAAGCTTTTTACTATATCCTTCGCGCTTCTGCGAAGCCTTACCGTATCCGCGCTTACGGCGGTTATGTATTTTTTCCTCCGTCCGCAGACGGCGGGCGCCCCGGAAAAAGCGTTTGCGTATAAAGCCGTTTTCAATTTTTGCATATCGGTTTCGTTTTCTTCGGATTTTTCGGCGGCTTTGGTATATATGCGCTTCAAAAGACCGGCGAAAACTTCCGCGTCCTTCGATATGACCGCGGCTTTGTCGTTTTTCGCCCTGTTCTCGGCGAGCCTTGCGCTCGAAACGTTTATTTTGACCGCGGCGCCGCCGGTCTTTACGCACGTTTTCTGTAAGAGCTTCGGCAAATCGTGCTCCGAAACCGTCTTTTTTTCGTACAGCGCGGCTCCCGTCCGTTCGAATAATTCTCTGCTCACGCTTTCCCTGGCGCCGCATCCGTTTCTCTTTTCACATTCCGCGCAGATATCCGAATAAACTCCCGCGCAGAGCCGTGAAAGCTCGTCCGTATCAGCCGATCTTTCCGCCGACGAAAGATCGGAGGCGATTTCGGAAACGGCCCTCATCGCGTCGGAAAGCCGCCGCAGATCAAACTCCGTTTCCGTCAGTACGTCGCGTACGGCGGTCTTGCCGGCGTCCGCTTTCTCTTCGGACCGGACCTCCTCGCCGAAAAGCCTTATTTTTCCCGTCAATTTGAAATAGTCGAGCAAAAGGAATAAACACGCGGCTGTCGCCGCCTCCGGCAGATTGGAGACGAGCGATTCGACGCCCCCCGTATATATAAGCGAGAAAAGCCCCGACGAAAGCGCGAAAAGCACCCCGACGTAAGACGAGAAAGAAGAAAACAGTCCGCATATGAATCCCGCGATCCCGAACATCGGGCAAAGCGTGAGATCCGTCGCCGCGCCGCATAAGAAGCCTATTACGGCGCCTCTCATCGCTCCGCCCTTTCTCGCCGTGAAAAGCGTCAGCAGAAACGCCGTAAGGACCGATAACGATACCCCGAAAAGCGCCGCGGAGCCGCAGGCCGTAACCGCCGAGAACATAAACGCAGCTACGCCCGCCTCATATTTCTGCGTGTATTCGTTTTCTCTGTCGAGACACGCCGAATACGCGTAGACGGCTCCGACGCAGCACAGAACGAAGAATACGGCGGCGAGCAGATCGTAATATCTGAATCCGCCGTAAATTATCCTTATCAGAGATACGGTGAACGCGCCCGCCGCCGCGGACGCCATTCTCGCCGGCACGCCGTCCGACAGCGACGGAAACCCGATATTCTCTTTATGAAGCGCGTAAGACAACGCGTATCTGAACCCCACGGCTACGACGAGACCCGATATATATACCACCGCCCGGTCGCCGGAAAGCGCCGCCGCGATCGCCGCGCCCGCCGCGGCGGCGGGTACGTTCGCCGTAACGGAGCAAACGAACGAAAGACCGAGCGGAAACGTTTCGAACACAAGCTCCGCTCCGCCGAGAAAATACGCGCAAAAAGCGTATAAAAGCGAGTAAAACGCCGTTTTCGCCACCGCTTTTGAGTTTATTTTGATTTTTTCCGCTCTGTTTGAAAATACCGGCGGATGATTGATCTTTTCTTTCATTTTTCTTCGTCCTTTCGTTTTTTGTGTTCAATATGATACTGCAAACGCCTCGATAAAGGTGTCGAAAGCTTCGTGTCGCAGAATAAAAGTTTTATAACGAAAAGCCGAAAAAACAATGACCCGGATCGTTTGCTATTCTTTGCCGTCGCGGCTTGACGAGAGCACGCGAACGATTTTTTTTGATTTTGTTATTGAAATTCTCAAAGTTATATGATATAATAGGAAAAAAATTATCGGGAGTATTTATGAAAAAGATAATTGCTTTTGTTCTCGTCGCTCTCTTTCTTGTCGGCGCGATAGCCGCGGCAATAGCGACGGCGACCCATGCGGAAGGCCTGAAAGACGGCGCTCTGCTTTATTCATGCGATTTTGAAAACGGACTTCCGGAGGATTTCCGTGTAGTTACCTCTGATAAAGACCGCGTCAAGGTCGAAGACGGCTTTCTCATTCTCGACGCGCGGGGAGTCGAATTCGTTCGCGTACTTTTGCCGGAGGCGCTCGACGCTTACGGAAACTACGAGATAACCGTGCACGCAACGATAATCAACCAGCGCGACGGCGGCAGATGGTGCTCTATCACGTACCGCACGCAGGACCCCGACGGAAAGGCTTATCCGTACTATCAGATGTGTGTACGCCACGACACGACGCTCGCCAACGGCGTTGAATTCGCCTGCAGGACCGAGGGAAACCAGTGGAACGTAACGGCAAAAGGTCCGTACGAAATGAATATGACCGACGACGGACTTTTCGAGATCTCGGCATACGTCAAAGGCGATCACGCGATACACTCCGTAAACGGAACGCCCGTAGTCGATTGTAACGACGCCGGTAATTACGACAAAGGCGCCGTAGGCTTGCAGGCCAATTTCTGCGTACTGAAGGTCGACGACATAAAAGTCACGTATCTTTCCGACACCGCCGAAGTAAATAAAGGCTACGTCAAGATCGCGCAGAGCGATCTCGGAGTCATAGGCGGCTACGCCCTCTCCGAATACGTGACCGACAACGCCTCGCTCGACCGCGTAACGAAGGTAAAGCCCGCAAACGCGATATTCTACGTCAACTCCGCTCTGAAGCTGACGGACGCGGAAGGCAAAAACGAATTCGGCGATCTGCCGACGGCTCTTTCGGCTCTTAACGGCGAAATAATGCCGACTTTGTATATCAAAGACGATGCGGCGGTCGCCCCGGTCTGCAATTATCTGAGCAAGAACGGGATCTCCGACGTGTTCGTGATGAGCGATAAGGACGATACGGTTTACGCGGCGAGACAGAAATATAACGCCTGCCGCGGCGTGCTCGACCTGACGAAGGAGCTCGACGGCAAGGAGCTCACAGATAAAAAACTGCTCGACATAAGAGGCAGAGCGAACGCTTCTCTCTGCTCCGTCGTCGTACTGCCCGATTCGGCGGCGACTCAGCACGCTGTCAAATACATCTACGACAGACTCGTATCGGTCTGGGTATCCGCGGTAAATCCCGTACAAACGACCGCGCAGGCTTATAAGATCCTCTCCTTCGGCGGCTACGGCGCGATAACGGACAATACGGAGCTTATGATAAAAACGGCGACCGAGGTGATGAGCGGAAACAAGCTTTTCAGAACTCCGCTCAATATCGGTCACAGAGGAATACCGGCTCAGGCGCCCGAAAACACGGTCGAGGGCTGCAAGCTCGCGTATGAGCTCGGCGCCGACGTCGTCGAAAACGACGTGTATCTCACAAAAGACGGCCATATAGTCATTATGCACGACGCAACGTCCGGCAGGACCTGCAATAAAGACCTCAATATAGAAAACTCAACGCTCGAACAGCTTCGCGAGCTTTACGTGAACAAGCAGTTTTCGAACAAAGAAGGCTTCACCGAATGCCGCATACCCACGCTTGAAGAATACTACGAGGCGTTCAAGGGCGAGGATATTCAGATCTTCGTCGAGATCAAAGGCACGAACGAGGCTCTGATAGAAAAATTCGCCGAGGTGACGAGAGCCTGCGGCATGGAGGGTCAGGTCAGCATGATCACCTTCCACGAAAATCAGATAAAGAATCTGCACAAGCATTTCTGGGAAATGTCGGCGGGGTATCTCTGCAATCCTCTCGCAAGCGGCGCGACCGGCGAAGATCAGGTGAAGAGCGTGCTCAAAAAGGTGCAGGTGCTCGGTTCGACCTACAACCCGAATTACGGCGGCCATACAGCCGAATACGCGTATAACGCGAACATGAGAGGTCTCACCACGTGGCCGTGGACGATCGACAACAAAAACGATTTCGCTCAGTTCTTCATGCAGGGCTACAACGGCATAACGACGAACAACTGCACGCTCCCCGCAAAATACGCGAAGCTGCTCACGTCGAAGCAGACGGCATACGAGCTTGAACCGGGGCAGACGCTGAAAGTCGAAGCGGAGGTCACGACGTACGAGCGCAAAACGTCCGACGCTGCCGACAAGGTCCGTGTTATACCGCTCGACGGCAATATCACCGTCGGAGAAAACAACGTGCTCTCGTTTGACGGCGAAGGCGAATTCACCTACGCGCTCGAATACAGATACAAGAGCGGAAAGATCGATTATACGATATTTACCGAACCGGTCACCGTAACGGTAAAGGCGAAAGCCGTAACGACGGAAGCGCCGACCGAGGCTCCGACCGAAGCCCCGACGGATAAGCCGGCTGAACCGGCGCAGACCGGCGCGGACACGGAAGAAATAAAAGAACCGGCAAACAAAGGTCTGCCCGTCGGCGCGATCATCGCGATAGCCGCGGGAGCCGCCGCCGTTGTCGCTATAGTCGCCGTGATCATCGTAAAGAAGAAAAAATAAAAGTTATTCGTAAACGTAAAAACGCCGCCGCGATCCGCCGCGGCGTTTTTGCTCCCCGGCGCAGATAACGCATCGCGCCGCATAAGCGCATTTCGCTTTTTTGCGGTATACCCGTTCGGCGGGCATTTCCGAAAAAAATAAAAAATTTTTCAAAAAACGTGTAAGGTTTTTCGTTTTCGTTCGTTTAATGGTCAGAGAACTGCAGAACTCGGAGAAGAATTATGGATAAAGGCGCGGAATATTATCTGAAATATCTGCAAGGCGACGATGACGCTCTGGTCGGGCTTTTGCGCGAATACCGCGACGGGCTGATACTGTATATAAACGGTATCGTAGGAGATATGCCGACGGCGGAGGATATCGCCGAAGACACGTTTTTCAGGCTTATAACGAAAAAGCCGAAATACGCAAAGCTCGACAACGCGTCGTTTCGCACGTGGCTTTACGGCGTCGGCAGGAGCATCGCATACGACAGACTCCGCCGCGATAAGCGGATCGTTTACACCGATCTGCCGGAAAGGCAGGCTGACGAACCGTTTGAAGACGCTTTTTTCAAAAGCGAGATAAAAAAAGCCCTGCACAGATGTCTGTTGAAGCTGAGCCCCGAAAAATACGAGCTTATATGGCTTTCGTATTTTGAAGAGTTTGACGCAAAACAGATATCTAAGATAACCGGCAAAAGCGAGGCGGGCGTATATACTTCGCTTTCCCGCATACGCGCCGAGCTGCGTAAACTTATGAATGAGGAGGGTTATACGAATGAAGACCTATGAAGAGACCGCCGCCGCGCTCATCTCGCGCAAAGCGGAATACGAGAAAAACAAAGAATCAAGAAGACTCCGTCTGTCGCTCATCGCCGCGATCGCCGCGGCGGTGATACTGCTCACCGCGATCCCCGTCGGCTCGATAATGATCGCAAACAGAGCAAATCAGCCGGCTGAGATACCGATATCCGAACAGACTGTATCTGTATCGTTCGATACACATCCGAAAGATACGCTTGAAATGCAGGAAACAATACTTGAAACGTCAAAAGATCCGGCAACATCTTCGTATACGCCCGGTGAGCCGATATTACCTGATTGTATGGAAATACACTTCGGGTTTGAAAAATACGATACAAATGAGAGTGGAACTACTCATTATTTTGACTGTTATCTGACTTCGTTTTCAAATAACGATTATATCGGT
>CACYEW010000081.1 GCA_902773455.1 uncultured Ruminococcus sp. | reverse complement strand
GCAATATTTATCTTTTGCGGAAAAGTATATACAGTTGTGCGAATGCCTTCTCGGATCGCCTTCTGCGCGTGACCATTTGCCGGTATGCCACGGGATACCTGTTAGTTTTCTTAATTCTGACATGTTCGTTCCTCCTTTCGGATTATTTTTGCAATAAGAAAAAGCCGACAATATAAGCGTAGTTACTCTGCTGATATTACCGACAACTCATTATGAAATATTCTTCTTAATTCACGTTTATTTGAAATTCTCCAAACCTTGATAAGTCAAAGAGAAAATCAAATACGCATGCATTAAAACCTGTATTTCAAGCAAGCCATCCTTGATTGCGATAATATTATATCACGCAAAAAACCGTTTGTCAAGACGTTTTGCGAAAATTCTGAAATCGTTCACGGCGACTGTTTCAACCCATAATCAACATCAATACATTTAACCGTACCATCCGCGTGTTCATCATTAAGCTTTTCAGCAACCGTATCAGCGTGAATACGCCGATATATTTGATCGCGTTGGTTGACAAACAATACACAAAGTGATATAATAACGGAAGACATCCGCAAAAACAAAGCTCGCAGCCGCGACAGCGAAGCATCCGCGTCTGATTATAAGTCATTGTCTGAGCAAATTCGCGGCAGCTCGGGGCGGTACTCTGCTCCGGAAAATCAAGGGAAACCTGCGAAAATAATAAACGCCGGTCCGATAAACAAATCGCCGGTGCGAACGCCCTCGGAATACGGGATCGGAAAAGGAGATTATTGATATGAGTTATACGCAGGAAAGAATACACGGCATAGTATCAAGTCAGAGAAAATTCTTCAATTCGGGCATTACGCTCGACGTAAAGCATCGGATCGAACAGTTGAAAAAACTCAGGCAGGCTGTCATCGACAATCAGAAAATGCTTCAGGACGCTCTTTACGAGGATCTCGGCAAAAGTCCCCTCGAAGCGTATTTATGCGATATCGGTCCCGTTATCGTCGAGGTGAACGAGATAATTCGCGGGCTGAAAAAGTGGGCGAAGCCTGAAAAACATTTCAGCGGTCTGATGTGCTTTCCGAGTACGGTAACGACGGTATACAAAATGCCGTACGGCGTTTCGCTTATCATAAGCCCTTTCAACTTTCCGATACTTCTCACGCTCGGAGTGCTGGCGGCGAGCATTTCCGCCGGCAACACGGCGGTGATAAAGGCAAGCTCCAAATCGGCGTCAAGCACGGCGGCTTTGCAGAAGCTGATAGCCGGCATATATCCCGAAGAATACGTGACGGTCATCGACGGCGGTCACGACGTGGCTGATATGTGCCTTGCAGAGCGCTTTGACAAGATCTTCTATACCGGTTCTCCCGCCGTGGCGAAGCACATTCTCGAAGCCGCTTCGCACAACCTCACCTCAGTCGCGCTTGAGCTCGGCGGCGAGACGGGAAACTGGTGCGTGATACGCAAAGACGCGGATATAAAGGACGCCGCGAGAAAGATCGCCTTTTTTAAGCTCTGCAACGCCGGGCAGATATGTATCAATATAAATCAGATCGCCGTGGCGGAGGAGATCGCGGAAGAATTTCTTACGGCTCTGAAAGCAGAATTCGTCCGTCAGATCGGCGAAGAGGCTGTAAAAAATCCCGATTATCCGAAGCTGATCACGCAGTCGGTATATGATAAATGCGTTCGTCTTACCGAAGAATACAAAGACAGAGTCGTTTTCGGCGGCAAAGGCGACAGAGATACGCTCCGTTTCGAGCCGACCGTGATATATCCCGTGGATGAAAACGAGAATATCGTAATGCACGAGCTTTTCTGTCCGCTTCTGCCGGTCGTGCCGTATAAGGACGGCGAGATCGACCGGATCATGGACATGATCGCCGAACGCGAGCATCCGCTTGCGATGTACGTTTTCACTTCCGATATGAAATGGGCGGATAAGGTCATGTCGACCCTGCAGTACGGCGGCGGCTGTATCAACGAGGTATGCGTTCATATGATGGTGAAGGGCGTGCCGTTCAACGGTACGGGTCACTCGGGCATGGGCGCGTATCACGGCGAATGGGGATTTCGTGAATTCACGCATCCGCAAACAGTTTTGAAGGGCAGAACTCGTTTCAATCTTCCCTTGCGCGAGCATCCGTATTCGGGTAAAGACGGCGACAGAAAAATGTCGTTATTGAAAAAGTTCGAAAAATAAACTGCTGAACAGAAGCAAAAAACAAGCTGAGATACGGATCCGAAGATCTTTGTCTCAGCTTGTGTTTTTTTGTCTTTACTCACCGAAATCGTTGTCGGCGGCGGCGTTGCCGTCAAGCCATTTGTTTTTGACGAAGGTTTCGGTAAACGCTGCGGCCGCAGTCGTGCTTTCCGGAAGCTCTTTATCCTCCACGGTCACGGTTTTGGAAGAAGGCGTCGGGTCGCCGTATCGCCACGACCAGCCGTTCTGTGTGACCGTATAATTACCGACGGGCAGATCTTTAATCGTTACGGTGTCGGTAACGCCCGTTCCGACCGGGTCGAGAGCAATACGGATATTCACCCAGCTGTTGTCCTCATCCTGACCTCGTACGATCAGTTCAAACACCTGTCCGCCGTCGGTAACGGCGTCGTCGGTAACCGATATCGTCATATCGCCTCTTCTGAAATCATATTTGGCGTAATACGAGCGGTTCTCGTTGGCAGGCAGCGGCAGGATCGCGTTCTCCGTACCGGGCGCCTCGGGGGTCAGAACGTATTCAGAGCCGTACTGGGTATTAGTCACCGGAGAGGTGCAGGCTTCGTCGTTATACCATCCGACAAAAGTATATATCGGATTGTCGAGAAACGCTCTGCAGCGTTCGTTCGGGCGTTCTCCGATCTCTACGACCTCCTGGTTGATGCTCAATAGCTTCGGATTTTGCGGATTGCCGAGTACGTGCGTATTGCCGCGCGGCAGAATCGAGTAGTAGAAGTATATGACTTCGTTTAACGCCGTGTAGGTAAAGACTATTCTGTTGTTTGTGATATTCGCGTCGTCGTCGGAAATTATGCGTGTACGCGTTTCGTTTCCGGCGAGCACGAAGCCGCTCACGGAAGGAGCCGTTTCCACGTGATGACTGTTGAACTTTCTGTCGGGAACGATTTTGTAATACGTTTTATAATACGTGTTTCCTCCGACCGTAACAGCCGATTCCGGATCGCTCTGTAATCCGTCGATACCCAGTCCTTCGATGATCGAATCGAATTCCGCGATCTTTTCGCTGTCGTTGGATGATATCTGATAAATCACCTTTACAGGGAAGGTTTTCTTCAGATAGAATATGCGTATCTCTTTACTTGCGAGCGAAGCGGTAAGCTCTACGCTGACGGAAGCCGTGCTTGATGTGATCGGAACGAGGGCGCCATCCGTCGCGGTCTCGTCCGTCGCGTAGGATATTTCTTTATAACCGCACACGTCGTAACCGCCGTACGTGTTGACGCCGACCGTTTGAGTCGAACCTCTTTCGGCGTAACCGTCGATAAAGTTCTTCTCGACAAAGTGTACGGTGCTGCCGTCGATCGTCTCCGTGACATTGCCGCTTTCGTCTTCGACGAGGTAGCTTACGTGATACGGCATATTGATCGTATCTTCACGGTAATAAAAGATTATGACGTTCTGTTCCGCCTCTTCCTCCGGATCGTCGGAAACGATCAGCGTTCTGGACATATAGTACGCCGTAGGCACGTAGTTCGGAACGTGGACGAACCTTTCGGTCACGATAGCTTTGGAGTTGTCCTCAACGTACTTGCTTGCGTGGATCTCTTCTCCGGCGTGTACGCCGTCAAGCGCCACGTATCTGACGGTATACGGCACGTGGTCGCGGTACGTATACCAGAACGTTTTCACATTGAGAGTCTCGTCGCCCTGCATGAGGATCGAGGTACTTGCCTTGTCGGGGAAATAGTGCTCCTGATATCCGTCGTTGAGCGCTTCCTCGACCTTGGCTTTGAACGTACGCGTCAAGCCGACAAAGGAATAGCCGAACGTATCCGGAGCGACCTCCGTCGTCGTATTTTTGACGTAATAATATACGTGGAAGTATGCAGGTACGTTTGACGACCAGCGCATGAACAGGTGCATACCGCAGGAGACCGTCATCGTTGCGGGATCGAACGCGTGCAGCTCTCCGTTTTCGTCGTAATAATACCAGCCTGCGCGCGCGGCGTTGTAATCGCCGACACTTGAGGTGATGACCGGCGCGACCAAAAGGGCTTCAGCTCCCGACACGTCAAGGCGCAGACCGTAAGTACCGTATCCGTGCGCGATAGCGCTCGGCTGACCGGCGAGATAGTCGCTCTCGGAATTATAAAAGTAAACGTCGAACTCCTTCGGCTTCCAGTATGCGTATGCGACCACGTCGTGATCGGGCATCAAGGCGGACCAGTCGACCGGATTATCGTAGGTAACTGAGTCGTACCAGCCTTCGAATTCATAGCAGTCCGGCGCCAGACCGGCGGGATACGGCGGTATGCCGTCCGGCTCAAAGCCTTCAAGCGACTGCCCGTACGGGATCGAGTCGGTACCCGTGATCGGATCGCCGTTCACGTTCGTTGAAGGATTATAGTATGCGTTGTAATTATAGTATCCTAAAGATCTTCTGTTGCGCGTATAGTGAAAATCGGTCGTCCATACCCCGTCGGTATCCTTATAGTGCGGTGGAGTACCGTTATCGGATCCGTTATTATGAGACTGACTGTGACCTCCGGCTTCAGAAGGAAGTATGGTATATCCGACGAATGCAAACGGGTCTATACGCGTATCTTTGTTATGCGCCGCCACGATCTCCTGCGTACGGTCCAGTTTATAGCGGACGCCGTTCAGTTCGATATCATAATCGTTCGGATCGAGCGTCTCGTAGTAGATCTTGAAGCGGTGCGGTCCGATATTAGCACTGGTGTTGCCCCACCAGGCATACAGATTCTGCGCGACCTGGTCGACGTTGTCGGGATCGTATACGCACGTCGGATCGACGATCATATCGGCTGACATATACGGGTATTGACCGACGATGTTTGCATGGTCGGAATAATGGGCGCGGTAGCCGGAACCCTTCTCCGTACTCCACGAACCGAATCGGCGTTCTCCGACGGGCTCGATCGCGTCGGCAGGCCACAGATTTTCGATATCCGCGCCGAATTCCGCTACAAGATCTATGTAATGCATCGTATAAGGCGTGCTGCCGATCGTCATGACGACCGTGCCCGTACTTTTGACGTCCGCGTCGGCGGAAAGCCAGCTGCTTCTTACGACAGGCAGTGCTCCGATATTTAAATCCCATTTGAACTCCGGATGCTGAATGTCGCCG
>CACYEW010000080.1 GCA_902773455.1 uncultured Ruminococcus sp. | reverse complement strand
GAAGAGTGCGTTATAATTAATAATCACTAACTACGGATTTGAAATCGGCAACGAAATGACAATACCCGCTTCGGTATGGAACAACGTCTCAAACGCAGCGCCTTACGGTTTTGTCGCAGCTGAAACGTATTATTACGAGGACGGTTTTTTGACCGGACCGTATTATTCGCAGCCATACCCAATATCATTTTCCTGATCTTTCCCGATAAATCAAAAGCGCCCGGCTGTGTAATACCCGACCGTCATAAGGAAGTTTTTTGATCTGTTACTGCCGCTCCGAAATGAATTGCGCCTGTCGGCGCGTGAATTGACTTGCAGTCATGAATCGTGCCTTCGGCACGTGAATTGCCCTGCGGGGCATATGGCGCAATTCAATTCACGGCGAAGCCAAATCATGCCGCGCCTGCGGCAATTCATGACGGCAAAGCCGTCAATTCATAAAAAATTCAAGCTGAGAAAAGCGATCTGTTTTTTGATCCCTTATCTCAGCTTGTTTTCTTTTTAACCGCAAACTTACTCACCGCGCTGACGTGAAGCAGAAACACTTCCTTATCGCGGTCACCCGCTCTTCTCCCGTTTATTATTCGTAAAGCTTGCTTCTCGCTTCGGCGGTGAGAGCGGATCTCTGATCGTAGAAGAGGCCCGTAGACGAGGTGCCGCTCGTTACGTACCATCTGTCCGATCCGTCGAACTTTGAAAGCGTAATGTTCACCTGAAATCCCGCGGCGTTGCTCCTTACCCAGTAGACTATGTTGAGCCTGCCGAGCTGTTCGAGCGTCTGACCGTTGATCGTCTTCGTGTTCGGCTCGTTATAATGGAGCTCCACCCGAAGCGGTCTCGGCGGATTGAAGCCGTTTGACGCCGCCGCGCCGACGAAATACGCTCTCGGAAGCCATCTGTAATCGTCGTCTTTTAATCTTTCGTTGAAATAAGGATCCCATCCGGCTCTGCCGGCTCCGCCGCCTTCCTTGAAGCCGCGTCCGAACGGCTCGATGTCGGCGAACAGATATTTCATCATGCTCATGCCGATATCGTAATCGGCGGAAAGGCACGCGACCGAGTACACCCAGTACGCCGCGACGCTGCCGGGGTCGCGAACGTCGACCGCCGCTTTGAGCTCTTCAAGATCGTCCGGCTCTTTGTCAAGCGTTATGATCCTGTTCTGAAGCCAGCCGGATTCAAGTCCCGGCGTGACGTCCGGTTTTTTGATCTTATCGAATAATCCCATGATATCCTCCTTTTTCGGCTCATAGCCTTTTTTGTTTTCCGGCGCTTTTGCGCGTAACGTTTACGTTATTATTATAACATATTGCTTTTGCGTTTGCAATACGTTTTTTTTCATTTCTTACGGTTTTTCAGCGCGGCGATAAGAGCTGCCGACACGGCGATCACCACGGCGGCTGTCATCAGCACGATCAGAAGCACCGGCGCGCTCTTCTCTTTCTGCGGCTGTGCTTCCGTTTCCGCCGCGGTCGAATGAGCTTCGGTCAGCTTTTCCGTGACTTTCGGCTCCGTTTCGGCGGGAGCCTCGGTCTGCACCGTCTCTTCTTCTTTTGCGAAAGTGAATTTTATATCGTACGTCGCCGTTGAAAAATTGCCTGCAAGAGCGGGGTCGGTGACGGTCCTGTAAACGCATCTGTACTGATTTTTGTCGGCTCCGTTGCCGTTGAGATAGCAGACTATGGCGTATGTGAACGCCCCTTCGGCTGAAAAGTCGAATTTATTCAGAACTCCGGTTTTGTATTTTCCGGTCGAGGTTTTGAGCACGGGACGGTCCTTCATCGTCAGCCATTCCCATTTTATCAGCGCCTCGACGGTATAGCCGTGACCGGTCGTTTTATACCTGCAGACGGCGCCGTCCTCAAACGAGCCGCCCTCGTCGCCGTCAAACCGGTTATGGCGTTTCATCAGTATTTCGTCGCCGTCGAGCCAGAACGTGAAGAAAAGCCCTTCGAGCTTATCGCCGTCCGGTATCAGACCGCCGGGATTGAACGCGACCTCAAAGCAGTCGTGCATATTTTCGGTATCGACGTCGTTATCGTAAATATCCGCGCCGACGTATATCCCCTGCTCTCCGTAATAAAAGTATGCGTAAAGCGGCAGGCGGCTTTCTTCATCGTAAAAATCCGCCCACATACCGGTATTTTCTTTCGTAAGCGATATCTTCGCCGCGCCGTCCCATTCGGCTTCTGACAAAACTCCGTCGATAACGACGTTATCGGGCGCCTTTTTAAGTTCGTATTCCGACGATTGCGCCGCCGCGTGCAAGGTCAGCAGGATCGCCGATATCATTATTACAGCAAAAAATCTTTTCATATTACCTCTCTGTTTTCACGGTTTTATTCAAATCTGAACGAGATCAGATCCGTCAGTCCGCGGTCAAAAAGCAGCCACAGCGACTGCACGCCCGAAGGCGACGCGGAAAGCCCGGTATTTACTTCATATCTGTGCTCTCCGTTTATTTCGACGGATCCTATCCTGCCGTCTTTTTCGGTCATTACGGTTATTCTTCCCTTGCCGGAAGCGGTCGCGAAGAACCGTTTCGCTCCGGCGCCGAAATCGACGGGGCGGTATTCCGCCCAGGCTTCCGCCCAGCTTCCGCCTCCGCATTTCGTGAGGATCTCCGCGCCGGGATTTTCGGGATCAGGGGTTATATACGTGCTTCCCGTGACTCTGCACGCGACCGAAGCGTCGGTATCGGTATGCGCGTCGACCGGAAGATCCGCGCCGGACGACGTCATGACCGCTTCCTTGATGCTCCCGTCGGGCATAACGTCAAGAGGCTCCGCGCATACGCGTCTGCAGGTATCGCGCCCCTGACTCGATCTGTGATAGAATACGAACCATCTGCCGCCGAAATACTGTACTGAGCCGTGATCGTTCCACGTTCCCGGATCGCAGTACGTATTGTCTACGACCACGCCGCCCTTCTCGTACGGTCCGAGCGGATGATCCGACGTCGCGTAGGATATGCAGGTCGCCTTTCCGCGCGATACGTCGGTATAGAATATATAATATCTGCCGTTTATTTTGCGCATCGACGCGCCCTCGTGAAAGCCGTGCCGCTGTTCGGTAAGGATCCCGTTCTTTATTTCGCCTTCAAGCTCGTACATATTGTCGGCAAGCTTCGCGCCTCTCAGGCTGAACTGACCCCAGAGATAATACGCCTGCCCGTCGTCGTCAACGAAGACCGTGGGATCGATACCGTCGCCGTCCGCTCCTTTTATCATATGAACGTCGCCGTAAGGGCCGGAAACGGAATCGGACGAAGCAACCGCCTCAAAGTTGTCGGAGCCGCAGATATACAGATAATATCTGCCGTTTTTATACGCCATATCCGGCGCGTAAAGCCGCGTTCCGGGCGATCCGGGAACGGACGGGCGCTCCGCGCTGTTTTCAAAAACGACTCCGTGATCGACCCAGCCGCGGAGCAGCGGATCATCTGTCGACCAGATGTGATATACGTGACTGCAGTAATCGCGCGAGCCCGAAATATCGGTGGAGCCGACGATATAAAGTCTGCCGTCCGGCATGACGTGAGCCTCGGCGTCCGCCATAAAGAAATCTCTTTCAAGTAAAGGATTCATGCTCTTTTTCCCTCCGCTTTCAGCTTCGTCCCAACACGATCAAATAGTCTTCCCCGGTAAGCGTCACGGTCTCGTCAAGCGGCAGATTGTAACGGCTCTGCTTTTTCGCGTCGAGATATCCGAGCATCACGTAACCGCGGCAGACGAGCATATGCCTGAGCTGCGCCGCCGTATAGGTTCCAACGGCTCCGAGCGCCGCGGCGTTTTTCAGATAAAGCTCGTTTCCGGTGTTCGAGAGGATCTCTCTGAACATATCGATGAGCTCCGGGCTTTCCGCCAGCTGAGCCAGTATCAGAGACGACATGCTTGACGATACGATGAAATCGGTGTGTTCGCCTCCGCTTACGAGCTTATGGGCGTTTTCCTTCTGCAGTTCCACCGTGATATTGTATCCGAGGTTTGAGTTTTTGCGTATCTCGCGCAGGTTCAGAAACAGGAAAATCGCCTCCATATCCGCCTCGTCGGGATCCTTTTCGTAATCGTTGAGTATCAGTATATGACTCGCTTCGCACGCGATGCCGCGTATCTCCGCTTCGCTTTTCGGATCCGCGTCGGCGTACGTCAGTTTGTATTCTCTGTTTTCGGCGACGCGTTCGATCCGCGCCCTTTGTTCGTTTGTGAGGTTCGGAGCCGAAAGCCGCACGTTCGTGACGTTTTCGGGAAGCTCGTTCATTATGACCGGCAGCGTTTCGTTATATCCGAATATGAGCGTGTCGGTAGGCTCTTCGGGCGGAAGCTTTGTTTCTGTCGCGTCGTCTTTCACCGAGCCTCCGGCTTTTAACGTAAGATCCTCCGGATCGTCTTCGTTTGTGAAAACGAGTATGCGGTCCGTTTCTTTTATAACGAAATCAGAGGGCGGATTGACCGTCGTTTTTCCGTCGCGGTAAACGCCCGCCGGCACTCCGCTGTCAAGGCGCGCCGCAAGCTCGCCGAACGTGACTCCCGCCGTGCCCGGTACGTCGCAGAAGTAGAATTCGCAGCCGTCGAAATCGAACACCTCGCGGAAAGTCTCGGAAAGTCCCGTCTGCGTGCAGGAGTGGGCGATCATCTTCGCTATTATGACCTTCGTATGGAACGTGGAGATATTGTTATCCTTTGCAAGCGTCGCGGGGAAAAGAAATCCGTCGTTTGACAGTATGGCGCTGACTCTGACGTTTTTCGCGCCTTTTTCTTCAAGAAGCGCGTTGACCGCAAGGATCGTTTTGAGCGTTTTCATATCGTCGGTAGGGTTGACGATCACCGAAGCGGACGTTTCAAGAGAGCATTTTACAAGCGACGCGGGGTCGGTTATATCGACGGTGCGGCAGACTATCCGCACGTTTTTCGGCACGTCGAGATTTTCGCTTATCTCCTGCTCCATTTCCTCGCGTTCGGTATCCTCCGCGACCAGAATACATACGGGATCTTCATCGGCTGCAAGTATCAGCTGACGAAGAAGCGTATATTCGCCCGGATAGAAGCCGAGAAGTACGATATGCCCCGTTTCGAGCACGCGCGAATTGCCTCTTTTCAGATCGCCTATGCGTTCTTCGATGGCGCTCGTTATGATACCGATCAGCACGCTCGTGAACAGCACGCCCGCGATCGCGGTGACCGACATGAGGATCAGATAACCGATACTGCCTTCCTCGTAATAAGGCATCCATGCGTTGATGACCGTGGCTATACTGTTCCAGAATACCGAGGCGACCTCGCCCTCCTCGTTGAAGCCGCACAGAATGATCACCCCTGCGATGATCACCGCAAGAATGACGGATACGACGATCAGTATTTTTATAAGGGTAAGCGATCCCTTTGCCATACGGTTGTCAAACCAGTATCCGAATCTGTCTTTGAGGGAGAAGCCCTTCGCTTTATTGTTTTTTGATCTTTTCACTGACTCAGCCTTCCTTTCACCGCAAAACCGGCGTTATTTCGGTCTATGATACGCAGTACGTTTTCGTCGGTTACATTTTAATTGTACCATACCGTTTCGCCCATGTCAATTCTTTTCGGAATTCTTTTTTTCAAAAAACGGCGCCTGACGCCGTTCGGCCGGCAGAGAGCGTTCTTTGCTATATAAAGTTATAAAAAATGACGTAAAACGGTTGATTTATTCGTTCGTTTATGATAAAATACGGTAAAGAACAAGTATTCGGAGGCAAATATATGAGACAGAGCGGCGTACTTTTACACATCACTTCCCTGCCGTCGAACGGCGGTATCGGAACGCTCGGAAAAGCGGCGTACGAATTCGTTGATTTTATAAAGGAGTCCGGCATGAGCATCTGGCAGATGCTTCCGCTCGGACCGACCGGCTACGCGGAATCGCCGTATCAGAGCTGTTCGACCTTTGCCGGCAATCAGCTCGTTATCGATTTCGAGCTGCTCGAAGCGGACGGACTTTTACCGAAAGGCGCTTACAAGCCGCTTCAGATCGAGCAGAACGTCGATTTCGAAGCGGTCAAAAAACAGCATAGAGAGCTTATGAAGCTTTCTTTCGAATCATCTTACGCAAAGCTTTCGGAAAAGATCGCGGAGTTTGAGAAAACTCATCCTTTCGTACGCGATTACGCTTTGTTCAGAGCGATCAAGGCGGGTTTTGACGAAATATCGTGGATGGAATGGCCGGATCGGAAAGCGCGTCTGAGAGATCCCGAAACGATCGAAAAATACAAAAAAGAACTCGCGGACGAAATAAACTTTTACGTATACGAGCAGTATATATTCTTCGATCAGTGGTCGAAGCTCCACGAATACGCAAAGGCGAAGGGCGTTATGCTGATGGGCGATATGCCGATCTACGTCGCGGAGGATTCGGCGGACGTATGGCAGAACCCCGGTTTGTTCGAGCTTGACGAAGAATGCAGACCCGTAAGGATAGCCGGAGTGCCGCCGGATTACTTTTCCGAGCTCGGGCAGAGATGGGGCAATCCGCTGTACGCGTGGGATAAACACGAAGCGACCGGATATTCGTGGTGGATCAGCAGATTGAGAGCCCTCGGCGAAATGTTCGATATCCTTCGTATAGACCACTTTATCGGCTTTGCAAACTATTACGCGATCCCCGCCGAAGAGCCGACCGCTCTTCACGGCAAATACGAACCCGGGCCCGGAAAGAAGCTTTTCGACAAAATAAAAGCCGAGCTTCCCGGCTTGAAGATCGTTGCGGAGGATCTCGGCGTGATAAATCAGACGGTACGCGATCTGCTTTCCTACTGCGGTTATCCCGGAATGAAGGTCTTGCAGTTCGCGTTCGACGGCGAGCTTGCCGATCCTCTGCCCGAAACGCATACGAAAAACTGCTTCATCTATACCGGCACGCACGACAACAATACTACTCTCGGCTGGTGGAACAACGCGGCGCCCGAAGTCAGGGAGCGCGCTGAAAAAGCGCTCGGCATAAGCGGCGACGAAGACGCCGTCGACCGTATGATCGAAGCGGCGTTTTCCTCCGAAGCCGATACGGCTGTCGTACCGATGCAGGATCTGCTGAATCTCGGTGAAGAATGCCGTATGAATATCCCCGGCACCGTCGGCTGTAACTGGATGTGGAGGATGCTCCCGGTCGATTACGCCGCGATCGCCGGAAAAGTACGTATGCTCAATATAAAGAACAACAGAGGAGTATTTTTCTGATGACGGACAAAAACAAAGCAAACGGTGAGAACAATAACAAAAAGAACGGCGGATTGCCCGTTGTGATCGGAGCGGCCGCGGCGTTCGTTATCCTCGTTATAATACTCGCGCTCGTTCTCTCGAAATGCGGCAAAACGAACGATCCCGCCGCAACAAATCAGCTGACCGCGGCGGATACCGGCTCGCAAGGCGCGGAAACGGAAGCGCCCGGCACGTCGTCCGGCGAACAGAGCGGCGATCCCGTTCACGTTCACGCGTTCGGAGAATGGACCGTTCTGAGCGAACCGGCTTGCCTGACCGCTGGTGAGCGGGAGCGCGTATGCGCATCCTGCGGCGAAAAGCAGACGGAAGAGCTGCCGCCGCTCGGTCACGACGGTCATAATAACGAATGCGTGAGATGCGGGAAAAAGGCAAACGTCGGAGATTTCAAGCTGTCGACGGATAAAGAAAATCCCGACGCTTATATGATAGACAACTGTTACGCCGCCGAAGAAGACGTGCTTATCCCCGACGTTTACGAGGGCAAGCCGGTCGTGCGCGTGCGTTACCAGTCGTTTTCGAACACCGAAGTGAAATACGTCTCCATACCGGACAGCGTGGAAACGGTCGAAAGCTGGGCGCTCGCCTATATGCCGAACCTCGAGCTCGTGCGTATCGGAAAGAACGTCGGCAGTCTTGACCCGACGTTCCGCTTCTGGACGGACAGTCTGCGCTGGCTTTACGTCGAGCCCGGCAACGAACGGTATCACAGCTACTGCAGCTGTATCATAGAAACGGCGACGAAAACGCTGATCTCCGGCTGCGGAGGCAGCGTTCTGCCCGACGACGGCAGCGTTACGGTCATAGCAAACGCCTCTCTTTCAAACGTCAGAAACCTTGAAAGACTCAATATTCCGGACAGCGTGACTGCGATCGCGGAATATTCAATGAACAACTGCTACGGGCTTCTTTCTCTTGAGATACCCGACAGCGTGACAGAGATAGGGCAGTACGCCTTCGATGCGTGTAAGGGACTGCAAAGCCTGCGTTTGCCCGCCGGACTTACGGAAATGGGGCTCGGATGGTTCCGCGGCTGCGTTTCGCTGTCCGCCGTCGTACTGCCGGAAGGCGTGACCGATACGGGCGTAAGCTGCTTTGAAGACTGCGAGTCGCTGAAAACCGTGACTTTGCCGGAAAAACTGCAGAGGATCGGAAACTACACCTTCAAAAACTGCACGTCGCTTGAAGAGATAAAGCTCCCGCAGTCGCTGACAAAGCTCGGCGACGCCTTCGCCGGATGCACGGGTCTGAAAAAGCTTGTGATCCCCGACGGCGTCGACGCTCCCGGCGTCAGCGTGATCTCGCACTGTACGGAGCTCAAAGAGATCGTTCTCCCGAAGGATATGGCGGGTATTCCGTATCATTTCTTCGGCGAATGTTCGTCGCTTGAAACGGTCGTGATCCCGCCGAAGGTCACGCAGATCGAATACAACGCTTTCAAGAACTGCACGAGTCTGAAATCGGTCGTTTTTCCCTCGTCGCTGAAATTTATTCAAAACGATATTTTCGTAAACTGTCCGGCGCTTGAAACGGTATATTACGAGGGAAGCGAAGCCGACTGGGCGAAGATCAGTATCAACAGCTCAAACGAAACGCTGAACAAAGCGAAGATCGTATATAATTACAAAGGCTGACGCGCGTCGGCGCAAACGTCCTGCCTG
>CACYEW010000079.1 GCA_902773455.1 uncultured Ruminococcus sp. | reverse complement strand
GGTTTACCGGAAGCGTTTTCGGACGCTTCCTTCAGAACGTCATCCGGTACGCCGCCTTTGTATTTTGAAGGCATTTTTCAGCTCCTCTCCGCAGCGCTTACTGCTGTTCTTCTCTGAACAGCGAGTCGCGGATCAATCCGTCCTCGTCGGTAGTCACGCCGGCAAGAGGTCCGCAGATCATTTCGGCGCCGCATACGGTGAGCCATTCGAGCGTCTGCTCGTCCGTAACGTTACTGCAGAAAACTCTGATCTTACTGTCGGTCAGGGCTCTGATCGTATCGCCGATACCGGGTTTATCGTATGTATCGGACGCAAGTCTTACGTTATCGAATCCGAGCTCTTTGATCTTTGATATCTCAAGCGTCTCCGGATGATAGTTGTCCAAAAGCAGCGCTATGCCGTTTCGCAGATATCTCGAAACGTTTTCTTCAAGCGTTTTCGTCGCGTCGACGAGCATCGACTCCGGGATCGTGAGAAACAGCTTCGTTCTGTCGACCGGCTGCTGTTCGAAAAGCGTTTCGAAATTCTGCAGCTGACTTGACTGCTTGTAAAACGACGGTATCATATTAAGAACTATTCCGTTCGTCTGCAGCTTGCAGGTCTGCATGCGGAGCAGCGTATCGGCGGCTTCGTAGAGGAAATAATAGCTCACGTCGGATACCATGCCTGTGCGTTTGAGCATTTCTTCGAGATCCTCTATGCTCTCCGTCTCGCCGGGCCGGTTCGCTATCGCGCCGAACCACGGTATGGCTTCGTAACCGGCTACCGTACCTTTTTTATCGGAAATTATCGGTCTGTAACTGAGTCCGAGCGGTCTGCCCTCGCGTTTTACCACGAGCGGTATCGTCTCGGGTATCTGCATGGTGTAATGAACGAATTTATCGTAGACCGCGCGGCAGTTCTTCACGCATTTTTTGAATACGTCGATCAGTTCGGGATCCCAGTATGTCCCGGATTCGCCGATCAGCGTTTCGCACGCTTCTTCAAACGGATGCTCGGATCTTCTTTCAGCCGAGAGCCTGTCAAGCTCTTTTGCGAGCCCAACTATACGCGCTATCGGGCTTATATTGTCTCCGGCGAGACCGTCTGGATATCCGGTCCCGTTATACCGCTCCATATGCTGCTCGCAGCTTTCGCGTATCATCAGCCACGGTATGTTCTTGGTCGGCACCTCTTCCGGCGTACCTTTTCTTTTTTCTTTTTCTCTTACGCCCTTTTCCTGAAGCTTTGCGGCAAGAAGTCTTCCGGCTTTCGTATATTTGCGGTAGACCTCCGTCTCTTCCGCGGAAAAGTCTTTCTGCCAGATCTGATATTCCGGCGGAACGAGCGCTTTGCCGAGCTGGTGATACAGCCCGCATTTATACGCCGTTTCGGCAAGCTGACCGTGTATACGGCTCTCCCATTCGCTGCCCGAACGCCTTGCATATAAAGCGGAACAGGCGGCGGTATATATCGTCTGCGTATATTCGGCTATTCGGACCGACTGCTGCCTTATGATAGGCGCCAGCCCCCGGAACGCTTCATCCCAGGTATTATATTCTTTTCTTCGCCATTCCTGCTCGCTCACTTGATCGTCTCCTTTTCATTGGGGAATGATTATAATTCTTTCGTAACGTCGTCGTCAGCTATATCGTAGTCGACTATCGGCATATCGTCCTTCCTGTTGGTCCTGCGCTTCATGAAGAATATGAAGTACAAAGCCGTGAGAATGAGGATTATTCCGAGCGCTATGAAGAACAGTACCGGCCACACCTTGTGCATCGGTATATTGCAGTACGGATCCGTAGGTTCGATCGGAACCTCGACCGTAATGAATTCTTTGACTATCTGAGTCTCTTTTGAGTGATTTGCGTAATCTCTGAGTATCTCGTCGACCGTTTCGTTGATCTTCGCGGCAAGCTCGTCGGCTTTCGCCTGATCTCTTTCCTCACCTTCGACGAGTATTTTGTCGGCTTGCGCAAGCAATCCGGTCAGTTTGAACCAGAGATTGCCGTGAGCGCACGCTTCATCGAGCCCTTTCGCCCTTTCGACGGCTTTTCTCAACGCTCCGTAATTCACTCTGACGAGCGCCGATATAGCGTCTGCAAGTTCTCTCGCTCCGTTGTCGACCTCGCTCTGACTTTTGCTTTCAAGAAGTTCTTTGGCTTTCTCAAGCGCCGCGGCGACTCTTGCCCAGCTCTCGGTCGTATAATCGAATTCGACAAGACTCGTCGCTATTTCGATCTGTCTCAGAAGCTCCGTATAATCGATCTTCGGCTCGGTGACGGGAGGCTCCGTCTCCGGCGGTTCGGTCACGGGAGCAGCGGTCGTCGGCGGTTCGGTATCGGGCGGCGGCGCCGCTTTTACCTTGACGGTCTTCGTCATCTCCATCCAGTCCGACATACTGCCGTTAACGTCGCTTTTTTCATAAGTCAGCTTTATATCGCAGGAAGAGCCGACCTTTGCATTCTTCGCTATCGAGGCGGTAACGGTGATCTTTACGTCTACCTCGTTTGATCCGTACAGGAATATCTTATCGTTCGAAATATCTCCCGAGATCTTGCCCGAATAGCTGTATTTGATGCTTTTGAACAGACTTCTGTTTGAAAATTCGAAATATCCGTCGACGCCATATACGTCCTCGACGGTGAAAGTAACGGTAACGGATTTACCCGCCTCAGCCTCTATCGCGCCATAGACCGTCACCGACATTGCGGCGGTGATCGCCAGTACGAGCAGACAAACGATTATTTTGCGCAGCGTCTTCATTTTTTTCCTTTCTTTTATCGAAATCGTGTGTTTACGGGAGCACCGTACGCGTGCGTCGAATTGACGCGGAAGCGCTGATTAAATCGTAGCGCGCATAACGATATCGATGCGTGCGCCGATTTATTCAGCGTTTACTCGTATAACGGGCTTTCCGGTAAGCCGCGCCGAAGCGCGGCTTACCGTACCCTCCGTTATTTTTTGATTTTATGCCCTGTTGGCTTTGCCCGCTATGACAGCGCCGCCGAGCGCGATAACTGCCGCAGCTGCCGTGACCGCTACCGCTACGTCGGATGTCGGAGGAATTTCTTCCGCTATCACGACCGTTTCGGAAACGGTTTTCCATTCGGACATCTGACCTTCACGGTCAGCCACTTCGTAGTTGAATTTGATCTCGCAGGAATCACCCGGCTTTGCATTGGCTGCCACGACCACGTCAACTTTGATGACGGAAGCAGAGGCTTCCTTGCCGTAGATGTAAACTTTATTGTTCGAAATCTCACCTATGAACTGGCTTTCATGGCTGAATTCAACGCTTGAGAACAGGTCTATGTTCGAAAACTCGAAGTTTCCGTCCACGCCGTACGAACTTTCAATGTTGAACGACACGGTAACCGATTTGCCGGCTTCGGTCTCTATGACGGCGAACGCAGATGTCGCGAAGCAGACCGCCATTATCGAGATGACCAGCAAACCGACGAGAATTTTACGTAATGTTTTCATCGATTTTGTTCCCCTTTTTTATTATTCAAGATCCGATTTGTATTCTTTCGGACGGTTGTACTTAATGGTGTTCTTTACTGCGTCACCGGATTCGATCCTGCCGTTGCAGTTCGTGTCGCCGGCGATGAATTTGAGACCGGTAAGCTCGGAGATGCCCATATAGTGGTCAAGCATGAGTTTCGCGTCACCGGAATCGACTCTGCCGTTGCAGTTCGTATCGCCGAGGATTACGACGTCGTATTCTTTGGTTACGACTCCGTTATAGTCGGGGTTCGTCGCCGTCACGGTCACTTTCGTGCCGGTCGGTACGAGCTTGCCGTCGTCAAGAGCGCTGCCGTTGAACGTTATGGCTATCTCGGTCGTTTCGGCGTTTTCGAACGTGAAGCCGAGCTGAGCTTTGAACTGCGCGTTCGTGATGCCGTTGCCGGCGAGTTTCAGATCTTCAAAGCTTGCGGGGTCGACCACGTCGAGGATTATGATTCCTCTTTCGTTATCGATCTTATAAGCTATCGTCGGATCCTGTTTGTCGATCGTCGCGTTGTTGATCACGGGAGCGAGAGGCGAGAGTGTGTAGATGTAATCGCCGTTGTCTTCGTCCTCATCGACTTCGCTGTATTCGGAACCGCTCTTCACCGTATCGGTGATCTGTACGTCGATCGTCAGCTTGGAGTTTTCGACGTCGGTAAGAGTGATCGTGTATTCGCCGAAGTCAACGAATTCGCCGCCTTCGAGTTTGACGTCGCGGTCAAGCTCAACGTTCGCGGTAAGTTCGACTTCGTCGAGAACGTAGATCGTGCTGCCGGCTGTCGCCGCTTCGAACGCTTCATTGAGATCG
>CACYEW010000078.1 GCA_902773455.1 uncultured Ruminococcus sp. | reverse complement strand
GACTGCCGGCGTCTTTCTCGGCGAAGACTTCGATTTCGACGTAAAACGCATCGATATCGAAGCGTACTGACGTCACCGCTTCTTCCTCCTGTCTGTTTGAAAAAGCTCTCGGCAAGGAAGATCATTCAAAGTATTTCCGTAAAATATATAAAAGAACGCTCTCGTGATTTACGGGAGCGTCGTCTGTTTTTTTCATACAAACGAATATCCGGCGCCGGGCGGTTTATTCCTTATGAAACGTTATCTCCGCCATCGCTTTGTCGTCGGCGTAACCGGCAAAGGGAGGGTTGTCGTAACATGCTGATACCGACGGTATCAGAAGCGACAGATCGGGGTTGTTCAGTATCACGGTGCTTTCGTATAAAAGCGCGTCGGTGAGCCCGTCCGTCGCGACGATCACTTTATCGCCGTCTTCAAGGCGCATATGAGAGGTCACGACGAACGCCGAAGCGAGCGGATCGCCGTTGATCACGCCGTATGCGAACTTTTTGCCGGGTTTATTTATATAATTATTGTAAAGCTCTTCTTTTGAAAGCCCGAGCCTGCTCACGGCTTCGGTCTGCCGCTCCGCGAATACGTAACGGCATCCACCGCGTATGAGCACGCCCGAACAGTCGCCGATATAGGCAAAGCAAAGCTCGCCTTTGAATATCACGGCGCAGAGCGCCACGGTCGCGGGTCTGAAAAACTCGTTTTTGTCGGTTATTCCGACTACGGCGTCGTTGCCCTTGACGAACGCTTCTTTAAGCAGCTTCGTAACGTCGGATACCGTGGAGCAGCCGGAGAGCTTTGATATAACGCATCTGTACGCCGTTTCGCAGAAGAGAACGGTGACGTCGTACGCGCTGCTTTTGCCGTCCGGTCCGTATTCGCCGTGAGGTCTCGTCACTCCGTCGGCGACGATGAAAACGCCGTTATCGCGGTCGGCGATCAGATGATCCTCGTTCGGCTTTTTTATGCCGTCGAAGATCCTGTCGTTGTCGGCGTAATACGTTCTGACGTCGAGGCTGCCGCCCGCCGTATTTTTCTTTTTCATAACGGCGGCGGAGTTTTCGTCAAGATAATGCCTTATATCGGAGATCAGTTTTCTTTCGTAGTCGCTTTCCGTCCGGGAAATGAAATGTATCGCGTCGTTGAAAAACGAAAGCAGCCTGCTTATACGGTCGGGCGTGAGGGTATTTTTGAAAAGCGGATCGTAATCGTTGTTTTTATAGGTGTCGTAAAGAAGCTTCGAAGCCGTATCGCCCTGCACGCTTATGAAGAAGTATTTTTTCCGGTTCGGCTCGTCTGCCTCGCTGACGATGGAAAGCTCCTTATATATGCTGTCGCTTATCAGCGCGTCGGACGACATATAGAATATGACAACGGCGCAGTCTTTATCGAGTATCGCTTCTTCGACCGTGCTCACCCATTTACTGCCCGATTTTACTATCCTGTCGAATTTCACGGCGACGTTTTTGCAGTAAAGCGTGTAAATATCCTTGAAGACCGCTTTGTAATCGACTCTCGAATAGCAGATAAAGGCGTATTTCCCGCCGTCCGGGCAGGCGTGGCACATCGGGTCGATACACCGCTCGAACGAAGGCGAGGAATCTATCTCGGATAAGACCTTATCCGCGACGGAAGACGCGAGGTACGACTGATATTCCGATATCCTGCGGCAGAAGGAACGGTACGTTTCACGCTTTGCGGCTATGTGCTCTCTTTTGATCGCTTCGGATATCTCGGCTATCATACCGTCGCAGTATTCACAGCGCTCGTTTACGGCGCCGGGGTCGCGGTCCGGCTCCCCGTCGAATACGATCATACGGTAATAAAGCAGCTGAGCTTTCAGAAAATAGTTCTTCGCGTAATCGGGGTTCGATTTTATGTTGTCGGAGATACACGAAACGCCTTCGGCGCAGTCGTCTTCCGATATGAATTCTTTGATCCTGCACAGATCCTGACTGTGCTTTGCGCCGTGTTCGAGAATGCGGCAGAGCGTCGAAACGTACGAGGCGTTTATACCGTAAGTAGAGCCGGCGAAAAATACTCCGTGAAGCAGTTTTAGAGCTTTTTTGTCGCATTCAAGCGCTTTCTTCCACGAATCGATATCGTTTTTTCTGCGTTTGAGATAGCGCGATTTAAGCTCGAGTATGAGCGGATATTTTTCCTCGGGAAAAACGTCCTCGTAGTCGGTCACGACTTTTTCAAGCCCGTCGATATTGTTGTCGCGCTTAAGATATATCGTAAACAGATAAAGGCATGCGAAAGCCTCGTCCGTTTTTTCTTCCGCGATAAGCTGAACGGTGCATTTCATCAGGTCCATGCCCTTGAGATCCTGCTCCTTTTCAAAAAAACGCGTCAGTTCAAGGTCGAATTCGTATGAATACGTTTCGATCCGTCCGACGAGATCGGAAAGATACGATTTCAGTTCGTCGACAGTCATATTTCGCCTCCGTTTTGCATTCTTCGACAATTTTATCACAATATCGGCGTTTTGTCAAGAAAAAAGACCGCCGAAGCGGTCTTATGCGAAATAAAATCAATCAAGCCTGACAGGTTTGCCGCCGCTTGCGTAAGCGGCGAGTATGACCTTTACCGAACGGGCGGCTTCTTCCGCTCCTATCGCGAATTTCCTCCCGTTTGATATGCAGTCGTAAAAATCGTTTATAAGCGCCTCGTGACCACTGCCGTAGCATTTTTTGCCGAGCGCTTCGTATTTTTCCCTGAATCTGATCGCCTCGCCGTTGATCACGACCGAACCGGGAGTCACCTTTATTATTTCGTCGTCGGTTTTGACGGTAAGCTCGACCGGCATATCGGCAGGCGAACCGTTAGTCGCGAAAAACACGAATCCCGGATCTCCTTTTCCGATAATGACGGCGGAATCCTCGACCTCTATCGCGTTTTGAAGCGTGAGATTCGATACTGACGCCGTGACCGTTTCCGGCGCGCCGGTGAGCCACAGAACGAGATCGAGCGTGTGAAGAGCCTGATTTATCAGCACTCCGCCGCCCTCGGTACTCTGTTTGCCGCGCCACGGAGCGGAAGCGTAATACGCCCCGTCTCTGTGCCACGCCACCGTCCCCGTTACGGAGACGATCTTTTTGTCTTTGAGGTATTCCTTTATATAGAGGTTTTCGCCGTTGTACCTGTTTTGAAGGCAGACGCCGAAATTCGCCTCGCTTTTTTCCGCGGCTCTCTTTATTTTTTCTATCTCGTCAAGCGAAATGCAGAGCGGCTTCTCGCAAAGCGTATGTACGCCGCGTGAAAGAGCTTCGCAGATCATTTGAGCGTGCAGGTAATGCGGAGTGCATATATGCACCGCGTCGGGCTTTACCTCGTCGAGCATACGGACGTAATCCGTATAAACGGGAAGAGAAGCGTATTTTTCAAGCTTTTTTTCATCGATATCGCATACGGCGCAAAGCTCGCCGCGCTTTTGCAGTATCACCGCGTGTACCGAGCCTATAACGCCGGCGCCTGTAAGTGCTGTTCTCATAAATCCTCCGTCATTTGCCCGATCTGAGCTGTTTCAGCTCATCGTAACGGTTTTGTATCATCTGCTTGAATTCGTCCCAGAGTCCGCATTCCCTTATCGTCTGCGGACAGTTTTTGCCCGAATAATCGTAATGCTGCGTCACAGCTCTTATCGACAGGTTGTATTTGTGCATCAGCTCGGCGCAGAGCATGGCGGCGTTTTCGAGCGATTCTCTGAAATACTTCGAGCACTTCGTTTCGCCGTTTTTCTCGTGATTGACGCAAATCTCGATGCCGATGCCGTAAGTGTTGCCGCGTCCCTCTCTGCCGTCGCCCGCGTGCCAGGCGCGTTCTTCTTCCGGCAGGTGCTTGTATATCGACGTGTCGTCGACGGTGAAGTGCCACGACGTCTGCGTTCCGTCGGCTATAACGTAATTGCGGTGCGCGAGCGCGTCGGCGCCCGACGAGAAGTTGCCCGTGTTATGTATGACTATGTATTTTACCTTGTAATTTCCTCCGGGACGGTTGTATCTGCCCTCGGGTATATGATCGGCGACGATAAGCATATCGCGGTCTGTGCCTTCGCCTATGCGCCACGTATATCTTTCGGGGTGCTTCTGTACGATATAAACGACGCCTTTCCACACCTTTTCAAATTCGGAGGCTTTATATCTGACGCTGACCCCGTTCTGCGCGGGGTCGTTCGACAGAAGCCATAACTCTCCGTCGGTGCGGTCGAAGCCGGTTATAGTAAGAAGGTGACCTGCCGTACTGTAATCGGGATATCCGGATCCGGCGAGCTGTCCTTTCTTTACCGCGATCGAGCATACGACCGCCGTGTCGTTATAAACGGCGTTTTGCAGAGCGTTTATATCGTAAAAATCGAGATATGCGTTATATCCGAGTTCGCCGGCAAACGCGACGTTATACGACCAGTTTCCGTAGATGTTTTCGCCGTTGTCGTAAACTCCCGCCGCCGTATCCGCGGGCTTGAGTTTTTCGCCGAGGCCGTCAAGCACCATCGTAAGCGACGTGGGAGAGCAGATCGACCCGCCTATCACAGGCACGTCGTACTGATAATATTTCGGTATCGGCACGTTATACGAATACGCTTTCGTCTCTTTCGTTATCTGACCTTTTTCCTTGTTGACCGCAAGCGTGAAATTGTAAAGTACGGGAGAGGCGTCGCCCGTCTGCTTCAGCACGGCTTTGACCCTTACCGCGCCCGCGCACTTCTTTTTGAGCTTCAGCGTGTCGGTATCGAGTTTTCCGTCGGAGTCGGAAAAAGAGCGGCTCGCGGAGACGCCTTCGGTCTGCGACCAGACGCCCCACGAATACCAGCCGGTATACGATCCGTCGTCTTTTTTCGCTGCTACGGATATTTCGACCGTACCGCCCGCCGTGTTTGCGTTCCAGGAAGCGATCAGCGTATCGAATTTACCGTTAAGATCTATATCGGACGAAATGAAAACGCCCTCCTTTTTGCCCGGCGTGAGCATAAGTCCGTCGTTTTTGAATATGACTCCGTCAAAACAGCCGTCGAATTCGTTTGCGGTGAGCATTTTCGCTTTATTGAAAAGCTTCACGTCGCTTTTGTAAAAATCCTTTGATTCGTTTGACGGAAACGTATCCGCGATGCTGTAAGATACGGTCTTTTTCATGTTTGCCTTTGCCTCCTCAAATCCGGATATTGCGGCGTATCTGCCTTTTTCTTTCGCGAGCTTTATTATCCCGCAGGATAACGAGAGATCGAAGTCTTCGAAATAAGCGACGCTCTCGTTTATCTCGTCCTTACTGCCGGTCGCCGCGCCCGTACCGCCGGTTATATGGTTGTACGAACGCGATAAACGCGGAGTATGGGTTTTATCGGCCATAACGGTACGCTCGTCCGAAACGAACGAACCGCGCGGATAAGTATTCCGGATATACGCCTTGCGTCTTGCCGTCGTCAGTATGTTTTCGCCGACGAAAAACATATCTTCGCCGTCGAAGCCGAGCAGATCGAGCAGGGTCGGCATCAGGTCGACCTGGCTTACGAGCTTATCGTAAACCGCGGACTCGCCGAATTTAATTATGACCGGCACGGTTATTCTGTCTTTCAGCGTGTATTTGCCGAATAAGTCTTTCAAAAGCGCCGCGTCGTTTTTGTTTTCGGGGTCGTATTCGCAGGGAGTGCCGGTCACGACTATGACCGTGTCGTCGTACAGATCTTTGTCCTTCAGCGCTTTGATCAGATCGCCCGTGAGTTTATCCTGCTCGTGCATGGCGTTCTGATAATCGGCGCTCTTTCCGCCGAAGGTCTTGTCGGATGTGAAATACGGATATACCGATCCTCCGCACGATATCACGGCGTAAAACGGACCGCCGCATGATCCGAGCGCCTCTTTTGCAAGCTCGAACGAGGTCTTTTTGCCTTCGCCGTAGGGCAGAGTATCGGAATACGCGTATTGCCCCGTTACGGCTGTGTCGGTTTGCCCGTATGAAAACGAGAAGGTCTTATACCCTTTTTCGGCAAGAACGGACGGCAGACCGCGGAAATCCGTTCCGTAAACGACGGATATCGGGTTGCCGTACTCCGGAGGGTAGAGCGAATTGTCTATGACGAACTGCAGCTCCGCAGCGTTTTCGCACGCGGCGACGGCGTTTTTGCAGTAAAGAGACTCGCCGAGCAGAGCGTTAAGATTGGGAGTGATCTCCTTTTTTTCGTATTCGAGACCGATAAACCGGTCGATCAGCCCCGGTATCTGTATGACAACGACGTTTTTGCCCTCGCATATGCCGTGCTTTTCACTTTGAATCGGGCCGTACGGAAAGACCGATCCGGGTCTGTCGGCGACGGCCTCCGTCCGCTCCTCCGTTACGGTCGCCGCGGACGTCGTATAAGGCTCGGTCTGTACCGAAGCTCCGGTATCTCTGTTCAATATGAAATATACCGTAAGAAGCGCCG
>CACYEW010000077.1 GCA_902773455.1 uncultured Ruminococcus sp. | reverse complement strand
TAAGACGGGCTGAAAGAGAATAACCCACTATGACACTTTCAATAATCAAAAGATGTCAGAGTGGGTTTGTTTCTTCCTTACGTAACCGCTCCTTCAGCGGTTTTTTCTTCTTTTTCGTTTGCCGCCTGCCGAAGAATAAAATATGGCGGCATTTTACTTAAAAAGCACTTGCAAAACGTTTATTTATATTGTATAATGGTAAAAAATGCAGGAGGGAAAGACCATGTATCTTGATATCGGAAATATAACCTTTAAGGGCAAAGAAAGCAAAGACCCGTTTTCTTTCCGTTTTTACGATAAAAACAGAGTCATAAACGGAAAAACGATGGGCGAGCATCTCAAATTTGCGATGAGCTGGTGGCACACCGTCAACGCTTCCGGCACCGATATGTTCGGCGGCGACACGATGGACAAGACTTTCGGCTTGTCCGGTATGGAAAAATACAAAGCGAAAGCCGATTTCGCGTTCGAGCTGATGCAGAAGCTCGGTATCGACTATTACTGTTTTCACGACGTGGACGTCGCGCCGGAGGGCGAAACGCTCGCCGAAAGCGTTAAGAACCTTGAGATCATGACCGATTATCTTTTGCAGAAGCAGAAAGAAACGGGTATAAGACCGCTCTGGGTCACGGCGAATATGTTCGGCGACAAAAAATTCATGGCGGGCGCGGCGACAAGTCCCTGCGCCGACGTTTTCGCAGTCGCCGCCGGCAAGGTCAAGGCCGGTATAGACGCCGCGGTAAAGCTCGGCGCGAAAGGCTACGTTTTCTGGGGCGGCCGCGAGGGTTACGACACGCTTCTCAATACCGATATGGCTCTTGAGCTCGACAATCTCGGCAGATTCATGCGGATGGCGCGCGATTACGGCAGATCTCACGGCTTCGACGGCGATTTCTATATCGAACCGAAGCCGAAGGAGCCGACGAAGCACCAGTACGATTTCGACGCGGCGACGTGCGCGAATTTCCTGCGAGCGAACGGGCTTGAAAAGGATTTCAAACTCAATATAGAGGCTAACCACGCAACGCTCGCCGGGCATACTTTCAACCATGAGCTGCGGGTCGCCGCCGTCAACGGCATGTTCGGCAGTATCGACGCCAATCAGGGCGATATGCTTCTCGGCTGGGATACCGACCAGTTCCCGACGAACGTTTACGAAACCACGCTCGCGATGTACGAGGTGATAAAAGCCGGCGGCTTCACTAACGGCGGTCTCAATTTCGACGCAAAAGCCCGCCGTCAGTCGAACACGCTCGAGGATACCGTTCTCTCTTATATCGCCGGCATGGACGCTTTCGCTCTCGGCCTGATAAAGGCTTATCAAATAATCGAAGACGGCAGGATCGACGCGTTCATCAAAAAACGTTACTCATCGTATGAGACCGGGGTCGGTCGCCGCATAGTCGAAGGCAGGGAAACGCTCGGATCGCTTGCCGCGTACGCCGCCGATCTGAAAAACGTCTCCGTGCAAAGCGGCAGGCAGGAATGTCTTGAAGCGATATTGAACGATATACTTTTCTCGGGTGAAATTTAATGAATTACTATATAGGACTTGACCTCGGCACGAGCTCGTGCAAAGGCGTTATAATTGACAGAGAAGGCAACGTTTACGGCAGTCACAGCGTAAAATATCCGGTGAGTTATCCCGCTTTGAACCACAGCGAGCAGGATCCCGCCGACTGGCTCAAAGCCGCGGTCGAAATACTCGCCGCGCTCGGCGAAGGCAGAGCGGACGATATACGCGGAGTGAGCATAGCCGGTCAGATGCACGGCCTCGTTATGCTTGACGGAAACGACAACGTGATCCGTCCCGCGATATTATGGAACGACGGCAGAAGTGAAAAAGAGACCGCGTATCTTAACGGCATAAAAGAAACGTTTGAAGAGACCGGCAACGTCGCTTTCGCGGGCTTCACCGCGCCGAAAATACTCTGGGTAAAGGAAAACGAGCCGGAGAATTTCAGAAAGTGCAAAAAGATCTGCCTGCCGAAGGATTACCTCGCGTATATGCTCACGGGCGTGTTCTCCACCGATTATTCCGACGCGGCGGGAATGCTTCTGCTCGACGTGAAAAACAAAAAATGGTCGGAAAAGATGTGCGGCATCTGCGGCATATCCGCCGATATGCTCCCGAAGCTTTACGAGAGTTGGGAGCCGACGGGCAAGCTCAAGCCCCGGTTCGGGCTCAAAAACGCCGTTATGTGCGCCGGAGCCGGCGACAACGCCGCCTCCGCCGTCGGCACCGGCACTCTCAACGAGGGCGACTGCAGTATTTCACTCGGTACGAGCGGCACGGTATTTCTGCCGTGCGATAAATTCATCGACGGCGCCGGCAGGACCTTGCACAATTTCTGCCATGCAAACGGCAAATATCACCTTATGGGCTGCATTCTTTCCGCGGCAAGCTGCGACGACTGGTGGACGAAGCGGATACTTCAGACCGGTTACGACCGGTTCGATCTCGGCAGAGCCGCCGGAACGGGCGTGTATTTTCTGCCTTATCTGACGGGCGAGCGCTGCCCGCATAACGACGTTCACGCGCGCGGCGCGTTTGTCGGTCTTCACGCCGATACGAGCCGCGAGGATATGTGCCTTGCCGTATACGAAGGCGTCGCATACGCTTTGCGCGACTGTATAGAAGCCGGCGGCGTCAGCGTAAAAAGCGCCGTTTTATGCGGCGGCGGCGCAAAAAGCGTATTATGGCAGAACACGGTCGCAAACGTTCTGGGCGCGGATATTTACGTGACGGAAAAGGAGCAGTTCGGCGCGGCGATGCTCGCGCTCGTCGGCTGCGGCGAATACAGGGATCTTAACGGGGCGGCGTCTCATACCGTCAGAAAAAAACTCGCGGCAAGGTGCGATCCGGATATCGCCGTAAAGTACGGCAAAGGCTTTGAAACGTATAAAAAACTCTACCCCGCGCTCAAATCGGTTTATTCCGATATGATATAAAACGCGCTTCATACGGATATAAAATCGCACGAATATCACGACGTTCTTGAAGACGAGGAGACGCTTACACGTTTCCGTCTGCCCGTCGTAACGGCTTATCCCGAAACGGACGAGCAAAACGCGGACCGCATACGCGAGATAGCAGGCGACAGACCGGAAAATCTTATAGTCTGGTCGCAGGTCGTATCGGAAGTACTCGACGAATACTACGGCAAAGAGTGAATAATCGGCGAAATATCGAATATAATGAGTTCGCCGGCGGCAAAAAACCGATGTTTTTTAAAAAAAGATCGAAAAAATGTTAAATATTTGCAAAAACGGGTTGCAATTCTCGTTTTTCCGTGATATAATATACGATATAGCAGGCGGCTTTCCAAAACAAAGCGCCTGTGACGGTAATGATTCGTTTTGTGTTTGACACGTAAAATACATCATTAAGGAGGAAAACAAAATGAAGAAATTTTCAGCGATCATACTCGCAGCGCTGCTGATCACCGCCATCTTTGCCGTTTCCGTCAACGCCGCGTCGGTGGTACAGCCCTGGTTTGACAACGTAGTCACGACCGGAGACGTCTTCCAGATCCGCGGCTGGTGCATCATCGACGGCGACACGATAGCCGACATCGGTTACCGTGTAGACAACGACGCGCCGGTATTCAGTTCGCTCGAAGAACGCTCGAACGAAATAGTCAGCGTTATGGGCTCCGATCCCGCCAAGACGAACGGCTTCAACGTACAGCTCTCCGCCGGCAGTCTTTCCGCCGGTGAACACGTGATCCACGTCGTAGTCAAGACCGCGGGCGGCGAATTCCTTGACGTCAACGACGGCGAAAACGACGGCTTCAAAGTAGTCGGTACAGGCGAAGTTTCGGCTTTCGTAAAGCAGTGCAACTACGACGTTACCGATAACGAAGGACCCGACTACCGTTTCTACGGATGGGTCATCATCGAAGGCGATACGATAGCCGATATCGGTTACCGCATCGACGATAACAAACCCGTATTCAGCTCGCTCAAAGACAGATCGGGCGAAGTATCCGCAGTCTTAGGTTCAGACCCCGCAAAGACCAACGGCTTTGACGTTCTGTTAAGCGAAAGCGATATCGCCGAAGGCTCTCACGTTCTCCACGTCGTCGTTAAAACGGCAGGCGGCCAGCTGCTTGACGTGAACCAGGGCGATGTTGACGGTTACAGCGTAGTCGGCACCAAAACCGGCGGCCAGCCCAACCCGCCTTCCGGAGACGCCGCGATCATAGCGATCGCCGCCGTCGGCTGCATAGCCCTTGCCGGAGTCGTCGTCGCAAAGAAAGTCAGATAAACGCTTTGAATTTAAGCAAAAGACCGCTTCGGCGGTCTTTTGTTGAAAATATGATCATCTTCACCGTTCTTATTGACAGAAAAAGATGTTTATGATATTGCAGTCAAGGAGCCCTATATGAAAAAAGCATTGTGCATTCTGTTCGCACTTCTTCTCACGGTTTCGGGCGCCGTACTGTCCGGCTGCGCTGAAAAACCGGACCGCGAAACGACGACCGCCGCCGACACAAGCGGCGGCGTGAGCACGGAAACAGAGCCTGCTGAGACAGAGCCTGCGGAAACGGAGCTTAAAGCCGATCTGCCGGACGTCAAGTATACCGGTAAAACGATACGTATCCTTCTGATGGACAGAGCGCAGGGCGATATATATACGGAAGAAGACATGACGGGCAACTCTTTGCACGACGCCGTTTTTTCGCGAAACACTGCCGTTACAGACCGTTACGGCGTCACTTTTGAGTACGTTATCGACAGTGAAACGGGCGTCCCGTCAAGAATAAGCACCTCGGTCAAAGCCGGCTCGGATGAATACGACATCTGCTTTACGCATATGGTAAACGGCGCTGTGAACGTGATGAACAATGACGTTTTGCCGATGGACGAATTGCCGTACGTCGATCTCTCAAAGCCGTGGTGGGACAAAGATATCAACGAAGGGTTCTCCATCAGAGGTCACCTTATGATGATAAACGGCGATATAAGTCCATCCAGCTTCAACAATACCGCTTGTATATATTTCAACAAAAAGCTGTTTGAAAAATATGATCTTGAAGAACCGTATAAGCTCGTAACGGAGGGCAAATGGACGCTTGACGCGCTTATAGAACTGACGAAGGATTTCTCAAGCGACAAAGACAGCGACGGCAGGATATCTCCCGACAGCAAGAGCGATCTGTTCGGTCTCACGGCATGGTGGCTCGGTCTGCCTTATGATTTCTATTACGGCGCGGGCGGCTCGATCGTTTCAAAAGATGAAGACGACGTACCGTACTACGACGTGCAGATCGAACGCGATACGGTCATATACGACAAAATATACAAAGCCGTTATTACCAACAACGCCAATTATGAAAAAGGCAACTGGAACTATCCGCATACGCTTTTCATCAACGGTCAGGCTCTGTTTTACGCGGCTTCTCTCGGCGACGGTGAAAGACTTCGCGAGATGGAATATGATTACGGCATACTTCCGGAGCCGAAGCTGAACGAAGCGCAGAAAGAATACAGATCGTTTGTCAACGGCGCCGCCGCTATGATATGCATTCCGGCTACCGTAACGCCGCAGAACAGAGAATTCGTTTCAGTGATACTCGAGGCGCTCGCAAGCGAAGCCTATAAAACGGTCACTCCCGTATTGAAAGAGACGTATCTCAAGCGCAAGTACACAAGAGACGCCGATTCCATGGAAATGCTTGACTATGTGGTCAGAAACCGGGTGTTCGACATGGGATACGTTTTCATGTACGACGGCGCGGGTTCATACGTAAGAAACGCGCTTGCGGACGGCAAAACAAGTATTTCATCGGAAGTCAGAAAACACGCTGCATTAGGACCTAAGCTGATCGATAAGCTCGTTCAAGCGTTTGACAAGAGTTTTAACCAATGAAAAACAGTACGGGTACAAAACCGATAACACGGATCGTCGCCGCAAAGAAAGTAAGATAAACGATTTAAGTTTAATCAAAAAGACCGCTGAAGCGGTCTTTTTGATTGTGAAAACTTTTTGCCGGTATCAAAAGCCGTTAATATCGCTTTTCCGGTTGACAAAGAAAGAAAATTGATATATACTTGATTTATAAGAATAAAGCCGCCGCACGGAAAACCGTAAACCTAACAAAAAGGAGCGTCATATGAGGATAATTCACAACAAAGGCGTGTGCGATCCGCACGTGCATATTTTCAACGGCAAAGCGTATATGTTCACAACGCACGACAGAGGACCGGGACAGCCGATTTTCAGGATGGACGACTGGAGGGTATTCTCCTCCGACGATCTTCTTAACTGGAAGCTCGAATACACTCTTCGCCCGGAGGACACCTTTCTGGGAAAATGCGAAGAGTGCTACGCCACGGACGCTGCGGAACGTAACGGCAGATACTATATGTATTTTTCGCATCAGCAGTACTGTATCGGCGTCGCCGTGAGCGATAACGGACCGGGCGGACCGTACAGGGACGCGCTCGGCAAGCCGCTGATCCCGAAAGGCATGGTCGATACCGCCTGCTACGATCCGACGGTCTTCATCGACGACGACGAAGCGAGAACGCCTTACATAATGTTCGGCTTCACTTGTATAGGCAAAAAATATTACGTCGCAAGGCTTAACGAGGATATGATCTCGCTTGCGGAGCCGCCGAGGCCGGTTGAGCTCGAGCCGAACTGGGACAGCGACGCCTGCTGGATAGAAAAGCATAACGGTATATATTACCTAACCACGCACGAGGCCCGTTACGCCACGTCAAAAAGCATATACGGCCCCTACACGTATCACGGAAAATTCATGTACGATTATACCGTGGATCACGGTACGTTCTTCACCTATCACAATCAGACGTATTTCACGTACGGCGTGCCGGAAAACTTAGGCGATGAGAAAATCGATCCGTATTACCGCACGACCAAGATCGTTTACGCGCATTTCAAGGACGACGGCGCGATCGTGACAGACGATTTCATAAAGATCGCGGGCGTCGGTCAGTACGACGCAGGCTGGGACGTGATCAAAGGCGAATGGTATTTCGCCGCGTCGGACGGGATATATAAAAAAGAAAACGAAGACGGGTTTGAGATACGCGGTATCGGAAACGGCTCGTATCTTTATTATCAGAACGTAAATTCAATGCGTCAGAACGCGCCGGTGGAATTGCGCTTATCAAACGGAAACAAAGAGGCGTGTACGGTAGAAATACGCGAAAACAGTCCGTTCGGCGCCGTACTCGGCAGTTTCAGGGCGGGATATACGGGCGGCTTCGACAAATTTGAAACGTTTCGCCTCGAGCTTGACAACGCATACGGCACCCACAACCTCTGCTTCGTGTTTTACAGCGAAGCGGAAGAGGCTGTAAGATTCGAAGATTTCAGATTTACGAAAATCAGACCGTAAGAAGACTTTTATGAAACCAAAAACGGCAAAGATCCGCCCGGCGTTCAGATCGGTTCAAGCCGCGAAAACGGAGGCAAAAAATGTATTCGCAAAAAGACGTTGATATCATACGCGATCTGTGTAAAAGGTATATGGAGATCGCCGTGTCCGACAGACACGTCAGGATGCGCAAGAGATTCAGAGATACGAATAATCTCAAGGTCGTCCGCCCTCCGCTCATAATCGAGGAGATACCGTGGCAGCAGATGAATTACGAGCACGCCCTCGACTGCTTCTGCGAGGATCCGGGTCTGCGCGGCATGGAGTACGGACTGCGCGTCGCGCTTTTCCGCGAGAAATATTTCAGGTGCGACAATTATATCGAGCCTTGCTGGGTAGTGCGGAAGGCGTTTTCGTCGACCGGAAACGGACTTGACGCGCTCGTTAAAGAAAACGTGAAAAACGCGCTTCATACGGATATAAAATCGCACGAATACAAGGACGTTCTGGAAGACGAGGAGGCGCTTGCGCATTTCCACCTTCCCGTCGTCACCGCATATCCCGAAAAGGACGAGGAAAACGTAAACCGTATACGCGAGATAGCAGGCGACACGATCCCCGTCGTTCTGCGCGGGCACGGCATATACGACGCGCCGTGGGACAGGATCGCAAGACTGCGCGGAGTTACCGCTATTCTCTACGATATGTACGACAGACCGGAATATTTGCTGAAGATAAGAGGGCTTTACGCGGCCGAGACTGAATCTCTGCTTTCACAGATGGACGCGCTCGGTCTTCTGGACAATTCAAATCCGGATCTGCACTGCACTCCCGCATACGTCGATATGCCGGAGGGCGATCACGACAGAAAACGGCTTTCGGGCGCGTGGTACCGGTC